>JACNJI010000545.1 GCA_014382645.1 Verrucomicrobiota bacterium
GCTGTCTCCCCCATCCCATTGTGAGATCGAGCGACTCTGCCGCTTCCTCTGTGCACCGTCTTTACGAACGGTGCCGTCGTCTTCGCCGTCACTGCAGCCGGACAGATTCTCTTCACCTAGTGTGTTTGACACTACGCCCGAATCCTCGTCCCCTTGACAGGGGTTTCGCCTTGAATGGCGGAGACCTTGTCGGCAAGAGCTTTTACCGCTTTGGCACCCGTGTGTATGCCGTAGTCCAAGGTAAAGGAGCGGGACTCTCCCGGGGCGAGCTTGGGGACTCGTCCGAACTTTCGCTCCACCTTGCGGTTGAAAGGATAGCCCGTGGCGGGTTCAATACCGGTGACGTAGCCATCTTCGGATGCCGAGGTGTTTTTCCATACGGTGAGGTAGGGTAGCTCGGTTAGGTTCCACGAGAGGGAGGTGGCGAGATCGCCCTTTGCGTTACGGAGCACGGCGTGCGCCTTTCCATCGACGTCCGCTATGGGTTCGAAGAGATAAACTTCCTCGATGAAGCCTTTCGTGGGGCCTGCATAGGTGTCCCAGTTCCCTATCGCTCCTCCGGCATGGGCGTTCATGGGCGTTACGCTCTTGGTAGGCGTGAGCACGGTTGCGTTGGCTTCGAGGATGGAGGAACCATAGTTTCCATGGTAGATTAGCTGAAATTCCTGAGGGAAAGCTCCCTCGTTGGTCACCGTA
The DNA here is from genome assembly GCA_014382645.1 of Verrucomicrobiota bacterium. Classification (GTDB taxonomy): domain Bacteria; phylum Verrucomicrobiota; class Verrucomicrobiia; order Opitutales; family Seribacteraceae. The sequence goes on from JACNJI010000545.1 coordinate 697, forward strand.
TCGGAAATCCGGAAACTGTCGGACCCTGGAACGGTCGATACTTCGGCGAGCAACTTCAGCTTTGGACCGTAAAAGAATTTTTCGTAAACCGTTCCACGAACCCGGATACGGTAAGGAGGCTTGGGATCGACGAGGACTTCCCAGTTCGACGCGGGCACATTCTGGATCTTGCCGTGCAGGGTTAGGTCCATAGTGGCGGTATCTCCGGGGTTGATCACGAACTCGTCCTCACCGGGATGCCCGGCGAATTCCAGTCCGCAACGAACCATCCACTCGTTGAAACCTTCCAACCAACCCAGACCGCCGCGGCTTTCCAAATTCACGAAAGAGGGGTGCACGACTTCCTTGACGGGCGAATCCCAACCGAGTCGAACGTCACCCTTGCGGACGTCTAGGATGCCCATGCCGCGTGTTGGAATGACGCGAATGGATAGGTTGCCGTTATCAATCGTGAGGAGTTCCACGCCTTCCTGCTTGCCGCCGCGCAATACGGTCCGCCTTACGCACCAAGGAGTCTTCGTCTTGAATTTCTTGTGACCGGTGGAAGACAAGAGAGTTTCGCTTCCGGCCGGATCGTCAGTCGAGGAAGAGAGGGTGAAGGTGGCGGCGCATCCTTGCATAATGAGCAAGACTGCAAGAGCTAGAAGTGGCAGGAGTTTCATAATGAGGTGTGCGGTGGCGGGGTTTGATTTTCGTTTTAACGAAAGACTTCTTCGAGGGCTGCACGCATAATGGCGGGATCGGGGTCGACGCCGGTCCAGTGCCTAATACCGATGACGCCTTGATTAACGAGCATCCCTAGGCCGTCGATGACTTTACAGCCCTTGGCTCGGGCGTCGCGAACGAGATTTGTGGCGGGAGGGTTGGGAATGACGTCGGCCACGACCATTCCTTCGCGAAGGGTGTCTATGTCGAGGGCGAGTCGGGCGTCCACATCCGGAAAGAGACCGATGGATGTCGCGTTGATGAGAACGTCGGTATCGTCGGGTGCGGCGTATACGCCATCCCAAGGTACGAAGTCTGCCTCCACGGGAAGTTTTTCGTCAAGGAGTTTGGTCAGCTCTTCTCCTCTATCGACGGTGCGGTTGACAATGGTGATCTTGGAGGCCCCTGCGAGGGCGACTTCAACACCTATTGCGCGAGCAGCGCCACCTGCCCCGAAGATGACCACGTTCTTGCCCGAGGGGTCGGTAAGTTCACGAAGGGATTCGACGAAACCCTTGCCGTCGGTGTTTTCCCCGATCCACTGACCCTCTCGGCGAACAACGCAGTTCACGGCGCCCATGAGGGATGCGGACTCGCCGAGCCCGTCCAAGTACTCGATTACCTTTACCTTGTGCGGGATGGTGCAGTTGAATCCTTGAAAGCCCATGGCTTTGGCGCCCTTCACTGCTTCCTCGAGGTCGTCGGGGGCTACTTCGATGGTAAGGTACCGCCAATCCAAGTCGTGGTGGCGATAGGCGGCCTCGACCATTACTTGCGTGGGGTTTTCGGAAATGGGCTGTCCGAATGCAGCGGTTAATTCTTGTTTAAAATTTAGCTCTTTAGTCATTTGCGCATTGCGGGTTAGTTTCAAAAAGGGTGCAAGACAACAAGCAAGGGATCTAAATGAAAAGACAAAAATTCAATGATATCTCTTGAGTTTGTCCGCAGCTTTCCATATTCGGATATTATTCCATATGGGGAATCCCTTTATGAATAAGCAAAATATTTTGATTCAAGATGATGTCTCAGCCCCTGGTACGGATCGCACCTTGGCGATTCTGGAATACCTGGGTGGTTACCGAAACGGTCGTTCCGCTAGTGAGATCGGTCGTTCCTTGGGATTACCCCTCAATTCCGTCGGTCGCATCGTAGATACCATGCACCGGCGGGGCTGGCTGTATCGCCGAGAAGACGATCGCCGTTACACCCTGACCAATCGTGTGGCTGAGCTTACTCGTCCACAAGTTCACGATAAGAGTCTTGTCGTTTCGGCTTGGGATTCACTACGGAAATTGCGCGACGAACTCGGCGAAACCTCGCAATTGCTAACGATGGTTGACGACAAGGCGGTCGTGCTGGAGCAATGCGAATCGAGCCAGTCGATCAAGGTTTCCGGCAAGGTGGGTTTTCGAGTGCCAATGTATTCCTGCGCCCCCGGCAAGGCGATCCTGTCCAACTTGGCCGAGACCGAACTTGATGAGTATTTTTCCAGTATAATCTTTAAGAGATTCACAGCCACGACCCATTCGACGGAAAAAAAGTTGCGGGTGGATTTAGCTCTTACGCGGGAACGCGGTTATGCACTCGATCTTGCCGAAGGGTTGGAGGGCATTCACTGCGCGGCAGCTGTGATTCTTGACGATTTTCATTATCCCGTCGGTGCGGTTACGGTAATAGCGCCTGCATTTCGACTGAAGGCAGAGCACTTGGATGAAGCGGGGCAATCCTGCTTGAAGGTTGCCCGGGAAATCAGGGAACGTCTGTTGAAGTGATGAGTCTTCTGAAGCTTACTTCCTTTTCCTCCCTAGGATTGCTCCTCGCCGTCTTTTCCGTCGGTGGATCTCCTGCGGAGAAAAAGGTGATGATGGTCAAGGCCACTCCGGACCAAGTCTCCTTCTTCGAATCCAAGGTTAGGCCTTTACTCGCCGACAATTGCTTTCGTTGCCATGGTGGGGAGTCCGAGAAGAAGCCGAAGGCAGGCCTCGACCTTACCAATCTCAAGGGATTGCTACAGGGCGGAGAGTCCGGACCTGCTCTCGTTCCCAACGAATTGGATAAAAGCCGAATCATAGAGGCCGTTCGCTATCGCAACGAGGACATGGCGATGCCTCCGAAGAAACCACTCAAGCCTATCGAGGTGAAAGTCTTGGAGGACTGGGTGAAGATGGGAGCCCCTTGGCCTGGGTTCGAGGGCGAAATATTGATTACGTCTCCTGATTTGGAGGAGCCTTACGATTGGGACAAATTCCG
>JACNJI010000477.1 GCA_014382645.1 Verrucomicrobiota bacterium
CAAGTGGATCGATGAGACGACGGGAAAGCAATACAACGGAAAGAGCGCCCCTCGCATCGTGCTATTCTCTCCCATTGCTCACGAGAATCTCGAAAGCCCCAACCTGCCTGATGGCAAGGAACAAAACAAACATCTCGCCGCCTACGCAGCAGCCACCGCCGAGGTCGCAAAAGAAAAGAAGGTCGAGTATGTCGACCTGTTTGCCTCATCCAAGGATTTATACGCTAAAAACAAAGAAGCGCTCACAATCAACGGCATACACCTAACAAGTGAGGGTAACCGTCAAATTGCCCAAGCCATTTTCAAGGCACTGTTCGGAAAAGACGCTCCCGCCAAGCACAAAAGCCTTGAGCAAACTAAATCAGCCGTGCTGGACAAAAACTGGCATTGGTTCAACCGCTATCGGGCTACAGACGGCAACGATGTCTGGGGTGGACGCTCGGGCCTTCGTTTCACTGCCGGACAGTCCAACAAAGACGTGCTTTGGCATGAGCTCGACATGATCGACGCCATGACGGCAAATCGCGACAAGGTGGTCCACGCCTCCGCCAATGGAAAAACGATTGTAGCCGACGACTCGAAGGTACTGGCCCCAATCAAGGTGGATTCAAACGTAGGCGGTAAGTCTCGTAGCAGTAACCCAGGGAAAGAAGGACATGTCAAATACCACAAAGCACAGGAAACCGTGGATCAAATGAAGCTCGCCGAAGGCTTGGAGCTCAATGTCTTCGCTTCGGAAGAAATGTTTCCCGAAATCGCCAACCCCGTTCAAATGGCCGTCGACACAAAGGGGAGACTCTGGGTCGCCGCATGGCCAACCTATCCGAAATGGGAGCCGCTGAAGAAGATGAACGATGCACTCATCATCCTGCCGGACGAAAATCGTGACGGTGTAGCCGACAAGGCGATAACCTTCGCCAAGGTTCACAACCCCACTGGCTTCGAGTTTTGGAATGGCGGCGTAATCGTGGCATCCGCTCCAGATCTAATTTTCCTCAAAGATACTGACGGGGACGATGTCGCAGATGTCCGTATCCGCATCATGCACGGCCTAGACTCCGCCGATACCCACCACACCGCAAACAACCTCGTTTTCGGTCCCGACGGACACATATATTATCAACGCGGCGTTTTTCACGTCTCAAATGTCGAGACACCCTGGAAGGGGCCTCAGCAGCACGGCAACAGTGCAATGTATCGCTTCAACCCGCGAACGTCTGAATTTGCTATGCATGCAGACAACAGCCCAAACCCACACGGAATTAGTTTTGACTACTGGGGTTACCACTATGCAACTGATGGCACCGGTGGAAGAGCCTTCCAAGTACGACCCGACGGAAAGGGCGGCTTCAAGATGCAATCCCTCCTAAATAAAACCGTGAGACCAGTTTGTTCGAGTAGCGTCTTGTCGAGTGCCCACTTTCCCGAACGCAACAACGGAAACTTCGTAATATGCAACTCAATCGGTTTCCTCGGCCTCAAACAGTATACGCTTGCCGATGACGGTAACGGCAATCGCAAGGGAACCGCCATCGAAGACCTATTGGTCTCCGAGAAGGATCGTAACTTCCGGCCCACCGACATTGAAATCGGTGATGACGGAGCTCTCTATGTTTCTGACTGGCAGAATGTCATTGTTGGGCACATGCAGCACAACGTACGTGACCCCAACCGCGACAAAACTCATGGCCGCGTTTACCGCTTAACCGCAACAGGTCGCGATCTAATGAAACACGTAAAGGTCGACGGTCAGCCTATTGCAACACTACTCGACATCCTCAAGAACCCCACGAACATCATTCGTCACCGTGCTCGCATCGAACTGAGCGAACGGAACACTAAGGAAGTAATTGCAGCCACCGAGAAATGGCTTAAGCAATTTGACTCCAGCAACAAAGACCATGCCCATCACATTCTTGAAGGCCTCTGGATTTACCAACAGCACAATGTGGTGAACAAAGACTTGCTCGAGCAAGTGCTAAAGTCGCCAGTGAACCACGCCCAGATTGCCGCCAAGACCGTGCAACAATTTTGGTCGAATAAGCTTTGATTCGAGGATAAATTCCGAGTTTAACTCTATTTACCTGTAGTAGAGCGTTCGCCAAGAGGCGGATGTCTTGAGTGCAATATTCATCGAATTTATATCCACAAGTATGAAATTCCATCGATACAAAGCTGCACTTGCAGTCGTGCTGTGTTCGCAATTTGCCGAGAGCGACGACCTGCTTGCAAAAACAGAAAGGCTGGTTGCGGACAACTCCAAACCAGTGAAACTTGCGGGTGGCTTTAAGTTCACCGAAGGGCCGGCTGCCGACGGAAAAGGCGACGTATATTTCACTGATATTCCAAACAACCGCATTCACAAATGGAGCGCGGTCGACAATAAGCTTTCCACCTTTATCGAGAATTCGGGTGGAGCAAACGGACTCTACTTCTCCAAGGAAGGTGATATCTATGCGTGTCTGGGTGAAAAGCGCTGCGTAATGTCTTTCTATCTCGAAGACGGAACTGAAAAAGAGCTGGTTGGAGATCAATTTGACGGGCGACCCTTCAACAAACCTAACGACCTCTGGATTCACCCGAACGGGGGAATCTTCTTTACCGACCCAAACTACGGACGGAAGGAATTGTCGCAGGATGGCGAATACCTCTTTTACATCACTCCCTACCGCGACCAAGTTTTTCGGGTAGCTTCCGACCTCAAGAGACCCAATGGAGTGATTGGCACTCCAGACGGCAAAACTCTCTTCGTGGCCGACCCCGGACAAGGAAAGACCTTTCGCTATACCATCGATGATGGAGAAGAAGGCACGCTTTCGGACAAAAAACTGTTTGCCGAATCGGGTTCCGACGGAATGACGTTGGATAATAAAGGCAACCTCTACCTCACCTCGGGTACGGTTAAGGTTTTAAATCCTGAGGGCAAAGAAATCGCCGACCTCGCGTTCCCCGAAAAGCCTTCTAACATTTGCTTCGGTGGTACGGACGGCAAAACCCTATTCGTCACCGCCCGCACCGGTTTTTACTCTCTAGCCATGCAGGTCGCAGGAGCCGGTTTCGTGAACGCAAGAACTCCTCAAGCCGGCGATGAAGCGAAAGTTACTATCGCCTGCATAAAGGAAAAGCTTCTCTATGACACAAAGAAATTCACTGTTCGCGCAGGGCAGAAAGTAACCGTGCTCTTCAAGAACGACGATTATCCCCCGCACAACCTAATCTTCGTGAAGCCCGGAACGGCAGACGAGGTAGCGGCGCTCGCAATCGCACTCGGAGCCGAGGGCTTCGCCAAGCAATTCCGACCAGACACCGATAAAGTCCTCTGGGGCTCAACCATGTTGGAACATGGCCAAAGGGCTACGATACAATTCACTGCCCCAGCTCCGGGCGATTACCCTTACGTCTGCACTTTCCCCGGGCATTCCATAATCATGCGCGGCGTCATGCACGTCGTAAAATAGTTTCCGGCTGACGAGCGTTCCGAACAATTTGGAACCCGTTCCGCGCCGGCGGCTTATTTACTTGTTGGTTACCGCCATCCCCAAGCAGACAACATCGCCTCGACTGCTACGGCAATAAAGCCTGCCGTTGGAATAAGATGGTGGCGTCCAACTGTCCTTCCCTCCAAGCACTTGAAAACGAGCTTTTTCCATATAACCGGCGGGATTCGCTTCGGCTAGCGCAAGTTCGCCCGAATCGCTCAGAATAACAAGTGTGTCACCCACGAGAATGACGGACCCCAAACCGAAACCTTTTTGCTCCCATCGAGACGAACCTTTCCGAATATCCAGACAGGACAAGGTTGCGTATTTGGCCCTCGCCCCAGTCTGCCCATGGATTCCATAGGCGTAATTATCTTTTTTTATCATGCTGGCCATTTGGCTGGAAAAGGATTCGGTTTCCCACACCGCCTTTGCGGTTCGCCCGCTCACGTCTACCAATGCTGAGCCTTTGCCGTATGCAGAAGAGATCAGAATGGAATTACCCGTATCCAACGGTTGCGCCACATTGATGCCATATCGAGTCTTATGTTGAAAGCGATAGAGTGGCTTGCCGTCGGCAAGCAGAAAGGAGCATAACCCGAAACGGTTAAAAAGAAGAACTTCACTGGGCTTATTTGCTCGAAGCATAGGTGAAGCATAGCCCGCTTCATCAGTTCCGCCTCTCCAAACCAAGTCTCCAGTCTTTGCATTCATGGCAACAAGAGCGCCATCCTTGGACCCCGTATCGACGATCACCTTGCCATCAGAAACCAAAGGTGACCCCGAAAACCCCCAAGTAGGCCTCCGGCCATTAAAGTCTTCTATTAGATTCTTACTCCACAAAACCTTACCCGTCTTGGCCTCGAACGCAAAAAATGCTCCTTCGTGACTGGCCAGATACAGAATGCCCTCGGCGACAGCAGGAGTTGCGCGCGAACCTCCGTCAAAATACTTAGGTGCCTTTTCGCACGGGAAGGAATGGGTCCATTTCTTTTCACCTGAATTCACCTCGAAGCAAAATATGGTGTTTTTCCCATTGGCGTTGCCAACCGTGTAGGCAAGCCCTGCAACGTCGACAACGGAAGAGTATCCTGCTCCGACCTTGGCTTTCCAGAGGAGTTGAGGCTCATCATCTCCCCAATCTAGCCGTAGCCCTTTTTCAGTAGACGCACCGTCTCTTCGAATTCCCCCAAAGCCCGGCCAATCATCGGCCAGGCATGGAAAGAAGTTGAGGGACAGAGATACCGCGCAAAAAACAAGTCTACAGTTCATCAGCCATTCCTTTCTCTAAACTACAGCATCGTCAACGCCTAACAAAGACCAAAGCCTGTTCCCGGGGAAGATGACAGTGCGGAAAGAGATCCTCGCCGCCCCCCTAAGCAAATATTGACTAGAGGCGACTGTAGACGGGGCGACCATCCACCACCATGGCAATTTCCAATCCATCGGCATAGTGCCCACTCAAATCAGGCAGCAGGGCCTGAGAGCCCTCTTTGTGAGCAGAAAGCGAAACTACAACAAAATGGGTTCCTTCTGGCAGTTCAATCTCACTTTCGACCCGCTCCCATGTTTCGGGATTCACATCACTCGTAACGCTCGTTTCTTTCTTGGCGATAGCAACGCTAACCCGACCTTCACGATTGATCGCATGAAGACCAAGAGCAAAAGACGTACTTCCATCGGCAATGCCGACCCCTTGATTGAAACAAACGGAAGATTTCACGACAGCCTTACCATTCAAAAAATTTGCTCCAAGCGAGCGGACATCGAGCACGCTGACCAGTTCGGACACCTCGGCTTTTTTTCCAAACACATCCACTTCCATTCGAGAAAACCGGAGCATATTACCACCTTGATAGGGTTGGACTCCGAATTCTGCACCCACCCTCAAGGCATCCTCGGTCCGCCATGCGCTAACATTTTCCTTAACTTCTACATAACCACCTTCACCAAAACCTTGTCCGCTCTCCAAAATTTCAAGGCCATAGGCTGCATCAAGTAAAGCTTCTCGATCCTGTCGGGCCAAGTTCACAGTCGAAGACGGTTTGATGGACGAGATCAGCACTTTGCTACTTTCGGAACCAAATACAATTGTATTTGGTTCATTGGTAACAACGAGGTTGCCCATGTCCAAAGAAGATTGTCGACCCTCGGGAGATTTGATAGTCTCGGTAATGACGCTAGAATGCGACAGCGGTAGAGATACTATTTCATGCTCAGTATCCACTACAGGAACACCTGTATCGATGACCCACCAACCAATCAGAGTTGCGACGAAACACGCGGCAAGAGCCATTGCCGGACGCCACCATGCAGAGAAATCGACCATTATAGTATCACGCAAGGTATTAACATCAGATTCAACTCCAGCGAATTCCCAATGGAGCATTGATTCCAAGGTCACGAGATCCGCATAACGCCGACGAGCTTCCGGATTCTCCCGAATTACATTCTCAAGGATTTCCTTATCTGCCGGAGACAAAGACTCGTCGAATAGCTGGCTGACCATACGATCCAAATCCTGAAAAGCGTTAGAGGTATTTGACATAAATAATGACTATAAGGGTTATCCGAACATAGCGTCCTTCATTGTATAATTAGCCAAAAGTCGCCAAATCTTGCATTTTTTTAAAACTTTAGCGGACAAGAAGCCCTAAGGCGTTGTTGGCGTGCCTCTTGGAATCTATTATTTTTCTTATGAAAGTTCCGCAGCCTCTTCCTCAGCCACTTTATTGCGTACGCATTGGGCAAGCGCAACACGAACCCTGTAAAGAGTAGCCGAAACCGTGCCCATCGGCCTCCCTAATTTTTCTGCAATTTCCAGAAGGGAGCAGTTTTTCTCGAATCGAAGACGGGCAACCGCACGGCTCCTTTCACCTAATTCATCAAGGCAATAAGATAAAGCCTTTCTCATTTTATCAAATCGAGAGTTATCTTCCAATTCTTCCGCCAAAAGTTCCACTATATTTTCGGAAAAAATCAACTTGCTTCTCTTCCGCGTTTTTAAAAATGCCATGACCTGATAGCGGGCAATTCGGAATGCCCACGCCTGAAAATTCCGGTCCTTGTCATATTCCTCGGCCTTGCGACAAAGAACGAAATTGGACTCCTGCAATATGTCTTGGGCTTCAGTCCTATTAGGGACAAGCGAGAGTATGTATGAGTACAGCTTACGCTGGATTTGCGTAAGTTGTTGAGAAAACTCGACCGATACGGTATCACTCATCAGCATGTACTTTTAAACAGCAATCTCCATTTACTCCCAACACCCTCGAGGGAGTCAATCATACAATATTGTTTATTTCTTATGCTAAAACCTCAAAATTCCGCCCCCCCCGAATTGCCATGTTACATGGTTCGCGCTGTTGAGGTAACTCGTCCTAACTCGGTTCCCGACATGCAGGAAAAATCTACTTGGCGAAAAGTCACTTCTCGAAGTAATCTGATTTTGTGAAAACTGCCCTAAGCTTTGCTTTCATTTTGATAACTGTGCTGCTCTTCTGGGCTGGGATGGTCCAAACGAAATCAGAAAACGAAAAGATAACTCAAAGCGTCCGCCAGACTAGTGGTTCGCTTAATTTAAGTAACGACGAGAATCGCTCCAATTCTGCTTACGGTGAAGACATCTTGACAAAAAAAAACCTTTATCCCGACAAACGGCGTCCCTCGACGCTCTTGCTGCGACAAGAGATGTCGACCGCAAAACTTCTATATCGTGCAAAAAAAACTTCGGGGAAAAAGGGCGTGACTCCTCAGGAGGCATTGGACATGCATCGGCGGGTACTAGACGGAAAGCTTTTCCTGCAGCACCTCACCCAAATGATTGAATCCAGTGCTAACGCCCAGAAGATGATACTGGGTCCCTTCTCGAATCAATCCATCGCCCTGGGAAACGATGCACTTACCAGATCACTTTTTTCAATAGCCCAAAAGGATTCAAATGGTTCGGAGATCATAGAGATTTCGAGTCGCGGCAAAACTCCCGAAGCGGCAAAGTTATTGAGTCAACTCATTTTTCGAGCACATGCCCAAATCCTTGAGAAAGAATCTGCACAGGCTCACTTATTGCCGGTAGTCACCGAATTGGCGTTCTCCCTCCAGCGAAAAGAAAAGGAAATCGAGGAGCTTCGGCGACAGATCCAGCAGAGACAGTCGGCAAAGCCCATTGCAACAGTGGAAGAAATCTCACTTCGTGCAGAGCGAGATCAGTGCGAAAAAGAGCTAGCCGAGCATGTCGATGTGTTTTCGACCTTAAAAGAAGCCCGTGAAAAAGGTGCTTCCTCAGAAGATCTGGCGGCTTTAGCAATCCTTTCCAACAAGGGGAATCTTGCCGATTTCTCCGACACCATCAAGCAGTTGAGGGAGTTTCGAAATTCGCCAAAAGCAAAAAACAAAGCCATCCGAGAAGAACTGGATCACCAGATTGCACAAGCGATGCAAAAATTGGGAACGGAGCTGACTGTGGTCATTACTTCCCTAAAGGACGGTTATTCTGAAACCTTAAAAAGTAGAAACGAAGTACGGGCCAGACTTGTGACAATTGCCAAGGCCGCCTCTTCCAAAAGCAAATTGAATCCTCGCTTTCAATTGCTGGAAAAGAGAGAGCAGGAAGTCTTAATTTTACAAAACCGCTATGATTTCCAGATGGCAAGATGGCAAGATGCAAAAGGGTTGCTTGTCGCGGTTAATGGGAAAAAGAATGGACCCGATTGAAAGTTACGATTCCTGTTCGTTAGGACTACGGGATTTGCCAGTTTGGCCTTCCTTGGGCTATTGCCATTCCCGTAAAACCAATGAAATTGTTGTTATTCGAGCAAGACCTGAATCAGATTGGGGTTCATAATTTGATTTGCCTGAGCAAGATATGCGGAGGAACTCTGCAGCTTGACCGCTTTTCTTGACATACGACCACTTTCCAAAGCCATGTCAAGGTCCTCCACCCTAGAAAGAGCTGACTCATACGAATTTCCAAGCCTGCGAAGGTTTTCTATCTCTCCGGAAACCCTAGACAAGTTTGCTCCCACAATTGCTCTGGCGGTGGCTATGTTTTCTATAACTCCCTTCATCGCAACTGTGGCAGCCTGAGCATTCGCCATGGTATCGATAGATAATACCGTCTCACTTAGATACTTTTGGAAATCAACGTTCTTGAGCTCAAAGGTATCTCCGTTTCGATCCTTCCCGACCTTCAGGTCTCCTTGGTCAACCTCCAAGACATAACCGTTCGGTTGATATGTTGATCCCGCTGTATTCGTATCAGGCAAATCGTTCCAAGAGGCAACGGGGTTAGAAGCTTGGCTAATTTGAAGGTAGTCCTCGTTCCCAGAATCATTTGGTTCTCCGCCGCCCCAATTTTCAAAGGAACCGTTTACGCCAGAGCCATTGGATTGGCCCTGCCAAAACTGCCTGCCTTGGCCTCCATCCTCCAAGCCTTCGGGACCTTCGGTCCACCTCCATTCCCCTTCAACAGCAGTATCATTTCCTCCGAGCCAAGCATTGATGCCGACGTCTCCGATCTGTAGGCCAACCTCCGCTTGCTCGGTTTCAGAGGTAATGGTTGCCAAGTAATAGGTGTTGTTTGCATCTCCGGCGTCCAGTGCATCGACCTCTGCCTTCGAGTCGGTCCAATTGATTTTCATCCCCTTGTCAACAAGCTCATATAGCTTCCCTCGGAAAAGGCGAAGTCCGTTGAAATCCTCACCGTTCGCCCGAACTGCCATGTCGCGCAACTCTTGGAATTCCTTGTTATATAAAGCACGGTCGGAATCGGTTTTAGTCGGATCCATCGCCATAGCGGTAAGTTCGTCCATTCGCTTGTAAACCTTTCCAACGCTAGTCAAAACTCCGTCTTGGGTTTGGGCGTAGGAAAGGACGTTTTGCAGATTGGTCAGCATCGCTTGGGTTCGCCTTGCGGCACTTCCATGCTTCACGGCCAAGGAGTAGCCACCCGCATCGTCTCCGGGCGCAAGTATGCGCTTGCCAGTTGAAAGCTTCTTCACGTGAACTCGATGCTCACGATCCAAAGTTCCCAACTCTCTGGCAATATGCATGTTGATTTGGTCACTAATCATCGTTCATATCCTTTGGGTAGAAGGTTCGTTCCTCGCTAAACCTATTTCTAATAAACTGATTTCTTTGTTAAAGATTATTGGTTAGTATGTATGGCTTAACAAGCAGCTTGGTGGGCAGTGCGAGCTAAGTTCGACTGGCTATATCTCATATGCGGACAATTTCAAAACCGACTCACGACTTCGCCGGAAATACTGCTTCGGCTCCTATTTCCTGAATATTATTTACAAGCCGGGACCACCTACTCGTTGGGTGACCAAGGGCAAAAGCACGTCTGTTAGTCTAGTTACACGAGACATTATGTTTGCGGCCAGTTCCATCTTGAGAGACTGCTTGGCAAACTTGGTCGCTTCTTTGGCCATGTGGGCATCTTCTATGCGGCCAAGCGTTTTTTCACCGCTGATCGTTTTGTTTTCGAGTCTTTCGATTTCCAACTCCATACGACGCATACTCTTGGCGATTTCACCTCTTTGGCCATTCACCAAGCAATGAACTTCTCCGTGCTCGGTAGCTTCGCCGTTCTCTCCGAGAAGACGCTCAAGCACTGCTTGCGCATTATCTCGTGTAGTAATATCGGTACCGGATAGACGACTGAACCCCAAGGCTTCGAAACGCGCGATATCTCCAGCTTCGTTGACAACGACCTCTAATGCCGGAACTTCCACGGGCTCTATTATTTTGACACCTTTGAAGTCTGCAGCCGCTTGAAACAAGCTCGTGGATTGAACCTCAATCGTCAGTTCCGTACTGTCGCCCGGGGCCGGTGTTATCGCAACCTGACCTTGAGTCACCGGTCCACCGCTTGTTGTATATTTTTTCCCAAGAAGACCTGCCGTCGAGCCTTCTCCCAGTTGCAACAAGTAGCCAGAAGGGCCACCGCCGCCGAAAAGGTTAAAGCTCTCATTGTTGAAAGCTCCGTCAGGGGTATTGTCAGTAGTAGAATTACCTGTATCCCGAGGAACAAACTCGAACGTGGTTGGCTTGCCCTTGCCGAAGTCGATTACAAATCGATCTAAGTCATGAGTATAAGCGGAACCATTGGTCGCCCACCAACCCGTGTCAAAGATCGTGGTCGTCCCTTGCTTGACGATATACCTTTCGGAAGCTCTTCCTCCATTCACGTCCAAGGTAAGGGTTCCATCGGTAGTATCGACATCCTGCGTGGCGATCCATCGATCGGGGTTTGCCTGCGTTTTAACCCCAACGGCAGGAATAGTTGGGGGTAATGTTTCATTAAGTCCCGCATCGAAGCTGGCCTCCAAATCCGTCACCTCGGGTTCCGTACATCCGGACGCCTTGGTAAAAAGGGAAATGCCGTTGAACTTTTGCTTCAAAAGACCGGAGAGTTGCTCCTCCAGCGTTTGATATTCATCGTTCAAATCACTTCTGGACCGATCGTCGAAGGTAACGTCCATCGCCTTGAGCGCCAAAGTCTCCATGCGTTCGTAAATTCGGCCGACTTTCTCCAAAGCGCCGTCTTGAGTCTTGGTATAACTCAAGGCGTTTTGCAGGTTGGTGCGCAAAGTCCCGACTTTTGTGTTTTCGATACGCTGAAGGGCAGACTTGCCCAAAGCCCCCACGTCATCGCGGGAATGATTGATTTTGAGTCCCGTGGAAAGGCGTTCCATGGGACGTTCGTAGTTGGCTCGAGCCGAGATATAGTTACCTCGGGACTCGATGAATCCATAGTTGGTTAGTTGCATAACGAGACCTCCTTGTCTCAGGGTTTACATTTAGTAATTAAATGATTGGGCGCCGCCCTCCTGGCGGAGCCCTAAATCAGGTAAGGTTCATTGATTAGTTTATGGGTTTATTGTTGGTTTATTTGGAAAAGAGAGATTTGTGAGTTTTCCGACAGACGGATACCAAAGATGAACTTCCCTTCAAGCCGCAGGGTACACAGCCAGTTAAGGGTCTGGACGGGAAGACCCGAACAGATTTGCGGGGATGGTGCCCTCGCGACTGTAAAGTTACGAAATTGCTAAGTTGCATGAGGAGACTTCCTTGTCTCGGAAATAGTTTGCAGGTGAATGCGAGTAGGCGCCGCCATCCTGGCGGAGCTCTTGCTCTGTTAAGAGTTCATATATTAGTTAATGGGTTGTCATAAAGTTGCGGGAAAACACGAGGGCGGCATGAGGACACGACAAATTGTCCATTCCCACCCTTAGAGGTAAAGGAAATGCAACAGGACCCCAAGCAACCCATCTATAAAGAATACTTAGAGATTCGGGCAAAGCTCGCCCGGGAGGACCACAAGACGGAGACCCCGGCCTACGAGTACGCAGCAGAGCCGCAAGGCAATCGCCTATGTGGAGAGCCGTGTACGACATCCGCCGAAGTAGATGCTGCCCACGACCTCCACTAAAAGAATATGAGTAAGTAAAGGTAACGGTCGCCACTAATCTTCCTCCTGGAAAAAGTGTGGTTGAACAGTCTTGACCTACCTCCTTGTGGGTCGGGACCTATGTAGTAATTAGGCCGCATCCATGCAGCTACTAAAACAATCGGCCGGAAAACTAAAAACTTTAGGAGAATTCGAAAAAAATTCCATTTGAGCGAAAGAACTTGGAGAATTTCGAGTCATCGCTATTTTGCCAAACGCGAGAACTTGAAAATGGCGCCAAAAAAAAACAAATCGGGAGCTTTCGGGCATTTGCCTGCAGCCATTTCTCCCGGAATAAGATTGTTTCCCATCCTCCAAGCACTCGGAAACTACAAGCGAGAAGACTTTTCGGGAGACTTTAGGGCAGCGCTGAACGTTGCCCTATTGGCTTTTCCTCAGGGAATGGCTTATGCCTTGGTTGCGGGAATTCCCATAAAGTACGGTATCTTTGGTTCGGCGGTGGCGGCCATCGTGGGTTCGCTTTTCACGGGATCTCGCTTTATCGCCCTTGGCCCCACCAATGCTACTGCGGTGCTTCTTTTCGGAACATTCGCCGGATTGCAATTAACCGACGCAGGCGGAGTAGCTTCAGGCGAAGCGCTGGCGCTGCTGCCTCTTTTTCCATTGCTAGCCGGCATCTTTCTTGTCGTCGCCTCCTGGTTACGCCTAGCCACCATGGTACAATACGTTTCCCGAACGGTGATCACGGCGTACGTGACGGCTGCCGCCGTCCTCATCATCGCCAACCAGTGCCACCATATCCTCGGTTTTCGTTTTGAAGGCGGGGACGCTCCGTCGACCTTTCTCGAGGTGGCATGGGCAACGATTCGGTCGATAGGCAATGCTTCTGGACCGGCGATTGCAATGAGTGCCTTGACGGCCGTACTTTTTCTTTTGCTTCGGGGACGTTTTTGCAAGCTGCCTAATGTTGCGATTACCTTGGCCCTCGCATCAATCGCGTCGCTCGGCTTCAAGGCATACGGTTTAGAGCTACAAACCTTGGAAGCTTTTTCAGCAGGAGTAGGGATTTTTTCACTGCCTGACTTCGACGCAATAGGCATTTCTTCTTTTGGCACGATCTGTTGGACCGCTGGAGCCTTGGCCCTGCTTTGCGCACTGGAAGGCATTTCCATCGGCAAGTCATTAGCCGCTCGAGCGGGAGAACGCCTAAATGCCAACCAAGAAACTTTTGCCATTGGCGCGAGCAACTTGGCATGTGCCTTTTTCTCCGGCATGCCGGCGTCTGGATCTTTGACTCGGTCTACGGTCAATACTCAAAGTGGAGCCCGATCCCAGGTTTCCATGCTTTTTGCCGGGCTGATAGTGTTGGCGGCTGCCTTTTTTCTCGGACATCTCGTAAGCTACGTCCCTTTGCCGGCCTTAGCCACCTTGGTGGTGTTCATTGGTGCATCCCTGATCAGATCAAAGCAGATTCGAGCCGTGGCTCGAGCCACGCGCTCGGACGGTATCGCGTTCACGGTAACTCTCGTTTTCGGCCTGTTGCTTTCTTTACAAATCGCGATTTTTGCAGGAGTGACCACGTCGATACTTTTATTTTTAAGGAAGGTGTCCGAACCCGAGTTAGTGGAGTACGGCTATACTAAGGAAGGTCATCTCGCGGCCATCTCCGATAACGCAAAACGACCGGAACCTGAAGTTTCGATCGTCCATGTGGAAGGCGAATTGTTTTTTGCAGCCGCCGAATTGTTTTACGAACAAATACGGAGGGTGGGCGAAGACCGGAACCTGCGTGTACTTGTGCTAAAGTTACGTAATGCCCACCATCTTGATGCCACTTCAGTGCTGGCACTGGAAGAGTTATTGGACTATCTCAAAGAGAAGAATTGCCATGTACTTTTGTGCGAGATACGAAAAGATATTTTGCGCATTTTTCGAAACTCGGGACTGCTTCCACGCCTCAATCGCAAAAACCTCTTCATAGACAGCCCAAGCAATCCAACTCTTTCAGTCGCCAAGGCCATTCGAAGAGCCAAGGAGTTGGTTAAGGGAGAAAAGGCTCAGGTAACCATCTACGCCGAGCAAATAAAGCAATCAGGGCGATCCGAAAAGGAAAGTTAAAGCAATGGTTTAAGGGTACTTAAAAGAAAGCCCATCCGAGGTCGCCACTCCTTAAAATAAAACGCGGAATCGAATTACTTAAGCTCGCTACGCCTTTTGGCTTTTAGGTTTGCGAGGTTTTTAAGAAAAAGGTCGTGAGTAAAGTTTTCGATGGATTCCTTTTCCATCTCCAACAAATGAAGCTCTTCTTTCAAGTCCTCGACCGAGGGGGCGTTGCTTTCTTTGCTCGCCCGCTCCAACTTGGTCTCCAGATCGTGAATCTTTTTGTTCACTTGCTCGATTTCGTCATTCTGCTTATCTCCCTGACTATCATCTTTGTGCGCGGCCATAAACCTTGTGTGATTGAAATCTTTGAGAGCCGATTTTTCTTCGTCAAGAGAAGCAAGCTCGTCCCGAAACTTTGCGAGTTTGACAACATTCTCGGCCCGCTCTTCGTCGGTTACGTCGGCTTCTTCTTGCCTAGTCTCTAATCTCGCAATGCGTTTCTCGATTTGGGCCTTTCGCCATTTAATACGACGATTCTTTCCAGAAATGCCCTTTTTGGGCTGGAGCATATTCTTGGCCTTCAAGAAAGTGGTGTGACCTCCCTCATTAATTGAATCCAATTCCTTTTGAAGAATATTTATCTCCCCCCGGCAGGCTTCCATATCTGCCTTGCTGTCAGTACCTGCTGATTGAGTAGCTTCAAGCTCTTTCGCTTTGCGCCTTAATTTGTGCAAGTTTACAATTACTTGAGCTCTTTTATTCTTAATGTCCATTACGGTTAAAAAGGTTTATCGAACATTGAAATCGATTAGGATTCAACCCCAATATCATAAATCATAATTCATTATATTTGTCGGATTTTCCCTTAGCTTTATCCACAGGATAACGATCTTTGTTTTTCTGCATCTTTTCGTTAATCGCAACTACGGGATCGATACATGCAACATCGGCAAATCTTAGGGCATATATCAATACATCGGCCAACTCATCGGCGATGGCAGCTTTCTTCTCCGGATTATCGCAAAACTGGCGGGATTTTTCGCTCTCGCACCAAAGAAAATGCTCCATGAGTTCTCCGGCTTCTGCGGCAAGAGCCATCGAAAGATTTTTGGGAGCATGAAATTGTTCCCAATCTCGATCTTGAGCAAAAGAGCGTATCGTCAGGATGAGTTCCTGTATCGTTGCCTTGTCGGATGCCATAACAGTCTATCAGTCATGACGAGGACAAGCAGTAAAAGTCAAGGGTGTTGCGAGTCGTAATTGCAGCAAGATCTGCCTCCTCCACCTCTAAAGCCTTCGACAAATATTTACCGATATAAGGAAGGAATGAAGGCTCGTTCGATTTTCCACGAAAGGGGACGGGGGCAAGATAAGGGCTATCCGTTTCCAGCATAAGTTTTTCCAAACCCTGCAAGAGAGCAGCTTCACGGACATTCTCTGCGTTTCCGAAAGTAACTATACCCGTAAAAGAGCCACGACCGCCTCGTTCCATTAACTGCCTCATTTCATTCGGCCCATCGGCAAAACAGTGAAAAACAACTTTGTTCCACTCAACGCCGGAGTCATCGATTTCCGCAACGCAATCAGCAAAAGCGCCCCGACAATGGACGACCACGGGCATACCCAATTCCTTGGCCAAGGCCAATTGGTACCGAAAGGCCGCCCGCTGGTTAGCTTTCATGGGCGCTGCCTTTGCCTCCTCTTTCGGCAAGCGAAAGTAATCCAGCCCGATTTCTCCTACAGCAACAGGCTTTGGCTCTAAGGCAAAAAAAGCTTGTAAGCTCACAGTATGGTATTCCCATGAGCTATCGACATGGTTCGGATGCAAACCAACGGTATAATGGATTTCGTCTAAAAATTGCGTGGCCAGATCATGGTTGACCTTCCAATCTTCGGGTTCGGTTCCAATCGCGACCAAATGTGAAATACCCGCTTCACGAGTACGTCCGAGGATTTCGGAAAGAGTTCCTTTATTGAGAAACCCTTCCAAATGGCAATGGCTGTCGATCCAATTCATATTCAACTAATGAAGGAAAAACGTTGCCTCCGCCTCCACGTAAACCGAAATCGACTTTCACTTTTAGAAATACTAAGTACAATAACAATCTTCGGATAACAGAAAAAATGGAAAACGTCATCATCTTGGGAACAGGTTGCGCAGGGTTCACTGCGGGCATTTACACCGCGAGGGCTAATCTTCAGCCCCTGATACTCGAGGGCGACCTGCCTGGCGGGCAATTAACCACAACCTCGGAAGTGGAAAACTTTCCTGGATTTCCCGAAGGCATCGACGGTTTCATGCTCATGGACAATCTTCGCAAGCAAGCCGCTCGTTTCGGCTCTCGTTTTGAGAGCGCATTAGTCGATCGCGTCGATTTTTCCGAGGAACGCAAAATTCTTTATGCCGGTGAAAAGAGCTTCGAGGCCCGCACCGTCATCATTGCCACCGGAGCCGCCCCTCGCCTTCTGGGCATACCGGGCGAGAAAGAAATGTATGGCGGTAAAGGAGTCACCACTTGCGCCACTTGCGATGGCGCATTCTACAGAGACATGGACGTTGTCGTTGTTGGCGGTGGCGATTCAGCATGCGAAGAATCCCTTTTCCTTACAAGGTTTTGCTCCAAAGTAACTCTTGTTCACCGAAGAGGTGAGCTCCGAGCGTCAAGAATCATGGCCGAACGGGCACTTGCTCACGAAAAAATCGAGGTGATTTGGGATTCTGCCGTCGAAGAGGTTTTAGCCGGCGAAGACGGCAAGGCAAACGCTGTTAAAATCCGGAATCTTAAAGCCAACGACACGAGCAACGTTCCCTGCAAGGGTGTTTTTATTGCCATTGGGCACATCCCCAACACGAAACCGTTTGAAGGCGTCCTCGAACTCGACGAAGATGGTTACCTTGTCCCCGAGCAGAACAGCATGGTTCGCTCCTCCGTGCCGGGCGTATACGTTGCCGGCGATTGCGCGGATCATGCCTATCGTCAGGCCATAACTGCCGCAGGAATGGGATGCCAGGCGGCGATAGAAGCAGAGCGTTGGCTCGCTGAAAAGGAATAGATGCACTCATGAATGAAGGCCGCGAACCGGTAAACGTGGCAGCCCACTTGGCTCTCGCGGCCCAAAACCAACCTCACAAAACGGCAATTCTTCCAGCCAGAGAAGGAGCTTTTGCCGCTCGCACCTTTGCCGAATTGGAAAAAGACGTGGCCGCATGCGCACGCCTTCTATCCGAACGCGACATTCGGCCACAGGATAAAATTCTGGTCATGGTTCATCCGGGCTACGAACTCATACTTAACGTGTTCGCGCTTTTTCTGCTAGGAGCTTGCCCGGTGGTAATTGACTCCGGGATGGGACTGCAAAACTTGTTGAGATGCGTGAAGAGCACAAAGCCGGACGGACTCATCGGTATCCCTTTGGCATGGCTTCTGTCACGCTTTTTTCGCGGCTCATTCTCGGGGGTACATAAAAAAGTCGTCGTGCGAGGAAATCACTTCCTGCGAGAATTGAGGAATCATCAATCCTTGGAACCCCTCCATGCCGCAGAAGTCAACGCGGATGATCTGGCCGCAATTCTGTTTACCTCAGGTTCCACCGGCCCTCCCAAAGGAGTCTGTTACGACCACGGCACATTTGCCGCGCAAGTGCAGATGCTGAAAAAGAATTTCGGCATCGAGACCGGCGAGCAAGATTTGGTGACACTTCCCGTTTTCGCCCTATTCAACCCCGCTCTCGGCATGACCAGCGTAATACCCGACATGGATCCGCGCAAACCGGCACAAGCCGATGCAGGCAAGCTTGTCGCCGCTATGCGAAAGCACAAAATCACGAGTGCGTTCGGATCCCCGGTCCTTTGGCGAAAAATTGCCGACCATTGCGAGACCCACAAAGTAGAGCTCCCCGGCATTCGTCGCATATTCATTGCTGGGGCCGCAGCACCTCCGGCCCTTGTCCAAAAATTAATTCCAATCCTCCCAAACGCACGCATTCTCGCGCCTTATGGAGCGACCGAGGCCCTACCCTTGTCCGTTGCCGATGCAGATGACATTTTAGCTACGCGCGAAAGCACGGAGCAAGGTGAAGGTTCCTGTCTCGGCAAACCCCTTCCAAATATAGACATCCGAATTCTCCCCGTATGCAATTCGCCGATTCCAAACCTCGGTGAAGTCGAAGAGCTACGGGACGGAGAAGTGGGCGAAATCGCGGTCGCCGGCCCAGTCGTAACCAAAAGCTACTATCGAATGCCAGGGGCGACTTATGATTCTAAGGTATGCGACGATAAACGAATTCTTCACCGCATGGGCGACCTCGGTTATTTCGACCGAAAAGGCTACTTGCGTTTTCTCGGCCGCAAAGCGGAATGCGTCCGCACCTCCGATGGTCCCCTTGAGACTGAAAGATGCGAACCCATCGTCAATGCGCTGACCGAGGTTCGCCGCAGTGCCCTGATCGGCTTAGGCGATGATCGGGAAAAGGAACCTGCCCTCGTGGTGGAACCCGAAACCGAACATTTCCCGGAAACGATGGCCGACAAGAAACGCTTGGCCAAAACAATTCTCGAAAAGCTTCACGAGCACGAACGCCTTCGCTTAATTAGGCTTATCTTCTTCGAGCGATCTTTGCCTGTGGACACGCGACACAACGCAAAGATTCACCGTCTCTGCCTTGCCCGCAAAGGAGCGATAAAGGCGAAAGTTGCCCAAGCCCAAGCGTATTTGCCATGAAGGTTCTCGTAACAGGCGGCTCCGGATTTATTGGCGGGCGAGTCGTCCGGCGCCTATTGGAAAATGGACACGAGGTTCATGTAA
>JACNJI010000251.1 GCA_014382645.1 Verrucomicrobiota bacterium
CCAACGCCGGCATCACCTTCGATCTTGTCGCCATCCGCGAAGCAACAGGCATCAGGGAACTTCGTTTCAGCGCCGTCGCCGGCTACGGCGGGCGCACGGTCGCGCCCAGCGCGGAGTTTCGGGTATTGCTGGACGGAAAGCTCATGGCCCACAAGCGACTCGGGCGCAACGATGCCGCGCCGATCGACTTCGAAATCCCTAACGACACCCGTTTTCTCACCTTCATCTCCACCGATGGCGGTAATGACTACAGTCACGACCAGATCAGTTTCGGCGACCCCCGTCTCGTCCCGGCAAATCCAGCGACCCTCGCGGCCAAGGACCTCAAACGCCTGGAGGAACTGCGTACGGAAAAGGCCCGTCTCGAAAAACAACTCAACGCCTTGGGTGAACCCCCTGAGTTCTATGGCGTGGTTTCCAAGAAGCCGCCCATGGTGAAAGTACTCTACAGGGGCAACCCCGAAGCCCCGAAGGACGAAGTCACCCCCGGAACCCTGCGCTGGGTCGAGGCACTTGAACCCGACCTCGGAACGAACGAAACCCCGGAAACCGATCGCAGGGCCGCCCTTGCCCGTTGGATCACAAACTCTAAAAATCCACTAACACGACGGGTCATCGTCAATCGGCTCTGGCAATGGCATTTCGGTCAGGGTATCGTGGACACCCCGAGCGACTTCGGTTTCGGTGGAAGCACCCCTTCCCATCCCAAACTGCTCGACTGGCTGGCGGAGGAACTGCTCAGCCAAAACTGGTCGCTCAAAGCCATCCAGCGCACCATCCTCAACAGCTACGCTTACCGACAAGTTTCCCACACCGTCCACGGGGCAAAGGACGATGCCGACAACCGCCTTTTGTGGCGACAAACCCCCCGACGACTCGACGCCGAGTCCATTCGCGACGCCGTCCTCGCCACCACTGGCAAACTCAACCTGCAAGCAGGAGGCCCCGGTTTCCGCGATTTCAAGTACGTGGAGGCCTACGCCCCTATCTACAAGTATGTCACACCGGACAAGCCGGAACTCTGGCGACGCAGCATCTACCGCTTTGTGGTCCGCACCACTCCGCACGAGTTCCTCACCATCCTAGATTGCCCAGACCCGGCCAACCTCACCCCCAAGCGCCTCACCACCACCACGCCCCTGCAGGCACTCACCCTGAGCAACAACCCATTCATGCTCAAACAGGCCGGCTACTTTGCCGAACGCCTCAAGCAGGAAGCCGGTGACCATCCCGCCGCCCAAGTCCGCCTCGGGTTTGCCCTCGCCTTCGGGCGACCCCCTTCCCGCGAGGAACGTAAGCCCGCCGAAACCACTATCCAGAATAAAGGCATCTTCGCCCTTTGTCACACCCTCCTCAACGCCAATGAATTCGTCTACATCGACTAAGATTCTTTCGACAAGGAACTCCTTTTAGGGTGAATTCCTCAAAACCGAACCCATGAATTCCCAGACCATTTCAAAAAATGGCTCCGGCTTTTCCCAAGGCACCCTGTGCCCGGACTGGGGGATGATCTGATGTTCGACCATCGGACAAGCTTCCGACAACTCTTTTCCAACTTGCGTGTATTTCTCATCCCTTTGTCCGGAAATGAAAAGAAGGGGAGGCTTTTTAAGTTTCCGAAGTTCTGGCAACAAGTCTCGTTGCCGACCTTTTGAAAAAACATCGAACAAGCCGCTGATCTTTTCAGGATTCCAATCGTTGAAATTTCGGGGGGCGGCATTGGGCCGACCGCAAAAAACTGGAAGATCATCCCATTCATCAAGCAAACCCTCGAGAGGTTCGGATCTGAACCGTTCGGCCCATTGCCGATCTTTACGCAACTGAAGTTCTTTCTCCTCAGGACTACTCAAGCCCGGATCGGCTGAGACAATAATCACACCGCTCCACAAATCCGGCCTTGCCAGACAGGCATGCAAGGCAAGCCTTCCGCCCAAGGAATAGCCAAGAAGAAAAGGTTTTTCACGGAAAGAATCCCTTTCCACTTGCTCGCAAAATTTCCAGGTCCAATCCTCAAACCCCAAATGGTCGCTTTGATACAAATCTTCGCAACCCAACGATACCTCCGCGCCTGGCGAATTGAAACTTTCTTTAAACGGTTGCCAGACCCGATGATCCTGAACGCTTCCGTGAAGGCAAAGGAGTTTCATTTCAATGACCGTTGCCTAATGGCGTCTTGAGTTGCATTCCCTCGCCTTTCAAGAGGTTCTTCCGCATGAAAAAATGCGGGATCGTGACCTCGATGAAACATTCCCCCTCGACCTCGTATCCCATCTTCTCATAAAATCCCAAAGCGGTCTCACGCGCATGAAGAACAATTTCTTTGTAAGAATGATCCAGGGCGAAGGATTCGGCGTAACTTACCAATGCGTGACCCACTCCCTCACCCCGACAGTTCTCGCGGACAGCCAGTTGGCGCATCTTGAGTTGCTTTTTGGACTGGGGCATTAGAACGAGACACGCAACTATTGCATTGTCGCGCCACGAGACCAAGTGAAACGAGTCTTTCTCATCGTCTAATTCCTCTCGACCGAGTTCAAGCCCTAGAGGTGCTCGAAGAACCTCGCTCCGAAGAGCCAGGGCCTCATCGTATTCCTTCGCGCCATACTGGACTTGGGTAAACATATCTTTGTTTTTGCCTTTAAAATGGTCGATCCCGAAGTTCAGGGACGGATATTTCGCTGAATGATTCGACCATTCAGCTCGGAATGGAATCGACAAACATACATATCAAAATGATATCATTTCTATAATACAGACCAACTGAATGCGAATGAATTCAAATTTCTCGATTAGCTTTACCAAACAGTTAACTCATCTTCATGGAACTTTCTCCTGAAACAACTTGGAAAGAAACCCCCTGGGCTTGGGTCGGCGAAGAATTGCTGACTGACCACCGGACTTGCGGACGCCTCTGCGTCGCAACCTTGCTTCCATTTAAGGACGGGCAACCCGACTGGGCCGGTTTCGAACGCAGCATACGATGGATGATATCCTGCGCCGAGTGCTTCAATATCGAAATCGTCTTCGTCCTCAACGCAGACACCGGCTACATCTTCAACCTCTCGACGGAGTTGTACCGGGAGGTCATCCAACGGTTCAGGAACCTCTTTCCCGACCACAAGATCATCTGTGGAACCACGGCCCATGGGGCGGATGGCGAGACCTTCCAGGCGGACTGGTACCGCCCGCACCTAGAGATCGCCCAGCAATTTCAAAACATCGAGGTCATGCTGATGACTTCCCGTCAGCTCAACGCTCTCGAGCCCGAAAAAAGGCGAGACGCCTACTTCGACATCCTCGAACACGTTGAAGTCCCCGCCATCGTACACGCCCTCGAACCATCGTTCGTTCCCTGGGCCACACCTTACGAGCCTTGGCTTCTTCGCGAACTGGCCAACCACGAGAAAGTGGTCGGCGGCAAAATATCCACCTTGGAGGAACCGCACTTTCTGTACTGGACCGCCATGTGCCGCGACCTGAACCTGGACTTCTCTCCACACAGCGGCGATGATTACGGCATCGCGTCCGCCATCAGGATGGGCCAACCGAACCTGATCGGGGCGGGAGTGTCGGCATGCCCACTGATCTGCGCCGCCAAACGAATGTGGCTCGAAAACGAAAACGGCCGGTTCGACACCAGGGCATACAAGGTGTTCGAGGCCATCCAGTCACTGGAGGACGCCGTATTCCGGTTGGACGAGAACGGAAGCGCCGCAGCCTACAAGCAAAGCACCGCGGCCGTCCTCGAGTTGCTGGGCTTGATCGACTCCCACGAAATTCACCCCGATTGCCCAGACCGTCGCCCGAGTGGCGAATTGTCCCGCATGAAGGAGGCCCTGTCACGCCCCGTTCGCATGGCCGAAAGCCTCGGCATACTCGGTTTTGAAGGAATAAAATAATCCCATAAAAGAAATGAAAAGCATCCTCCTCCTGCCACTGTTCCTCTTTATCCTCCCCTGTCTCCACGCGGCTCCCAAGCCGAAAAAAATTGCGCTTTGGAACAACCACGCCCCGATCGGGGAAGGCAAGTTCAAGGAAGAAGACGCCTGGATACACGTCCATCGACCGGCCAACCCAAACGGCACCGCAGTCATCATCTGTCCTGGAGGAGGCTACGGCATGCAGGTCATGGGTGCCGAAGGACATGGCATCGCCACCTGGCTCAATGGACAGGGTATAACAGGTATCGTACTTCAGTACCGTCTGCCAAAAGGACGCTCATTCGTACCGTTGATGGATGCCCAGCGGGCCATTCGCACCGTGCGGGCCAACGCCAAGAAGTGGAGTCTCGACCCGAAGCGAATCGGGATTATTGGCTTCTCCGCAGGCGGGCACCTCGCATCCACTGCGGCCACTCATTTCGACAAGGGCGAGACCAAGGCGAAGGACCCAATCGATCGACTCTCCTGCCGACCTGATTTCTCCATCCTCGTCTACCCCGTCGTGACCATGGGCAAGCACACCCACGGCGGATCGAAACGCAACTTGCTGGGCAAAACCCCCACGAATGAACTGGTAGAGCTCTTCTCCAACGAGAAGCAAGTGACCAAGGAAACGCCCCCCATCTTCCTCGCCCATGCAGTCGACGACCGCCCAGTGCCGCCCGAGAACAGCCGCGCCTTGTACAAGGCCCTGCAAAAAAACAAGGTTCCCTCCGAGTACCTTGAGCTACCCAATGGTGGCCACGGCCTGAACGGCTACAAGGGACCGAGCTGGGATGCCTGGCAGAAGGGCTCGCTCAAGTGGCTAAAGGAAATCAAGATGATTCCCGTCCCAATCAAAAGGTAAAGCCATGAAAAAACCCCTACCCAATCGGCGATCCTTCCTCAAGACCACCTTGGCCGCCGGTGTGGCCCCGACCATTCTGCCCTCCAGGCTATTCGGGGCCGATGCTCCCAGCAAGAAGATTACGGTGGGTTGCATCGGCGTCGGCGGACATGGGACGGGACACAACCTCCGGGCCTACCTCAAGCAAGCCGACGCCCGGGTGGTGATGGTTTGCGACGTGGATTCCAAGCGCATGGAAAGGGCCAAGAAAATGGTGGATTCCTTCTATCGCGACTCCGGGGCAGGCTGTGCCACGACGAAAGATTTCAGGGAAGTGTTGGCCCGCCCGGACATCGATGCGGTGATGATCTCGACCCCCGACCACTGGCATACTCTGATGAGTGTGTTGGCCCTACGCAGCGGCAAGGATGTGCAGTGCGAGAAACCCACCTTGACGATCGACGAAGGGAAAATCCTGATCAAAGAAGTGCGGAAGCACAACAAGGTCTTCCAGACCAGCACGGAGGATCGGGCCATTCCGGTCTACCACCGCATGGCCGAGCTGGTCCGCAACGGCCGCATCGGCAAACTGGAGAAGATCGAAGTCATTCTGCCGAAGCAACCCAAGGGACCGGGCAATCCCGCACCGCAACCAGTTCCAAGTGAGTTGGATTACGACATGTGGCTGGGGCCAGCCCCCGAGGCCCCATACACGAAGGATCGCGTCCATTTCAACTTCCGATGGATTTGGGATTACTCGGGCGGCATCATCTGTGACTGGGGTGCCCACTTGTTCGACACCGCCCAGTGGGCGAACGACACCGAACGATCCGGACCAGTGGAAATCGACGGAAAGGGAACGCACTGGGAAGGTGGCCTCTACGACACAGTAAAGGACTACGACGTGAGCTATCGCTATGAGAACGGGGTAGTTATGACCTGCACCTCCGGCAACCCCAGCCTGAAATTCATTGGATCCAAGGGCTGGGTGGGCAACTTCGGTTGGCGAGCCGAACTCCAAGCCAGTTCCGACAAGATTCTCAATTCGGTGATCGAGAAGGGGGAAACCCGTCTGTTCACCAATCCGGCCGGAGAGCATCGCAACTTCCTCGATTGCGTGAAATCTCGAAAAGATCCGTATTTCCCAGTCGACATTGGTCATCGAGTTTCCACCGTCTGCCACCTCGCGAATCTATCCATCAAGTTGGGCCGCCCCCTGAAATGGAATCCCGTCAAGGAACACTTCCTGAACGACAATGAAGCAAACCGGCTGCGAAGCCGTGACATGCGGAAACCGTGGTCCTTGGACTAGGTCATGCAAACCTTCTCGAAGTTGAAAACCGACGAATTCTCCCCATTCCGTAGAAACTTTCTCCAGTCACTGGGTTGCGGGTTCGGCTCCATGGCCTTGGGCGGTCTGTGGGCCAAGGAAGCTCATGGCGGCGACATTGCGATGCACCATCTGGCCAAGGCCAAGGCGGTCATCCAGATCTTTTGCCCCGGGGGAGTCAGCCAAGTGGACACTTGGGACTACAAGCCCGAGCTGGCCAAACGCAACGGCACCCCCTTCGACCCCGACGGAAAACTCCAGTTCTTCGCCTCCAAGCCGGGCAATTGCCAAGGTAGTTTCTGGAAGTTTCGTAGGCACGGTGCCTGCGGGCGCTGGATAAGCGACCTATTTCCCCGCCTCGCCACCTGTGTCGACGACATGGCCTTCGTCCACTCCATGCACAGCAAGTCCGCCTTGCATGGGCCCGCCATGTTCATGATGAACAGCGGGTTCATCCTGCCCGGGTTTCCCAGCATGGGGGCATGGGTCACCTACGGACTAGGCAGCGAGGCGGACAACCTGCCCGCATACGTAGTGCTACCCGATCCCCGCGGACTCCCGCCCGGTGGCGTGATCAACTGGGGAGCCGGTTTTCTCCCCGCCAAGCAACAGGGTACTACCATGCAAGCCGGAGCGGGCAAGGCCCCGCTGGCCGACCTCTTTCCCCCGCAGGACTTCAAGGACAAGACAGGCGATGCCCAGCTGCTCGGTCTGCTCAATAAGCGACACGCCAAGAAACGGCCCGCCAACTCCGAGCTGGAAGCCCGCATCAAGGCCTACGAAATGGCTGCCAAGCTCCAGCTAAGCGCCCCCGAGGCAACAGCCATAGAGGGAGAATCGGCCGCCACCCACAAGCTCTACCAACTGGAGGACGAGGACATCGCTCCCTTTGGCCGCCAATGCCTGCTGGCCCGGCGCCTAGTGGAACGCGGCGTGCGCTTCGTGCAAATATTTTGCGGTGCGGAAAACACCACCGCAAGAAAGATACGCCCCAACTGGGACAGCCACGAGGATCTGCCCCGCGACCACGGCTACTGGGGACGCGTCCTCGACGGCGGGGCCTCCGCCTTGTTGAAGGACCTCAAGTCCCACGGTCTGCTCGATGAAACCCTCGTCATTTGCACCTCCGAGTTCGGGCGCCAACCCGCAGCTCAAGGCAACCGAGCCCTCGGGCGCGACCATAACGCAGGAGCCTTCACCGCCTGGTTGGCGGGGGGAGGAATCAAAGGAGGCATCAGCTATGGAGCAACCGACGAACTCGGATGGAAAGCCGCCGAACACCCCACCTACTCCTACGATTTCCACGCCACCGCGCTCCACCTCCTCGGCATAGACCACGAACGCCTCTCCTTCTACCACAATGGCATCCAGCGCCGCCTCACAGACGTACACGGGCACGTCATCAGCGAATTGATTGCCTAGCGGAAAGGATCAACGACCTTCGGGGAAATTTCCCTGAAGGATGGTTTCCTTTGTTGTTCATGCGTTTAAAAATTACTAGGTTACAAACCCTAAAATGATACGTTTTTCCTCCATCCTTTTGCTTGCCGTGGCGTCCACCGGTTCAGCCGCCGAACCCTTTGAGGGTTTTCTCACCAAGCACTGCGTGAGCTGTCATGGTCCCAAGAAGTCGAAGGGCGACTTGCGGCTGGATCAATTGTCGCGTGATTTCAAGTCCGGCGTGGATGGGCAACTCTGGGCCGAAGTGGTCGAGAAGATCAATGCCGGTGAAATGCCCCCCGAGGATGAACCGCGGCCAACCGCCGATGCAATCGGCAAGGTCATCGCCGAACTGGATCAGCGCATTCGAGAAGGTCGGGCGGCGCGGATGGCGGCGCGCCCGGCAGTGGCGCATTATCGCCTGAGCCGGAAGGAATATCAGAATACAGTCTATGACCTCCTGGGAGTCCGCTACGACCCGACCAAGCCGGGCGAACTGAATGAGGACACCCTGTGGCACGGCTATGAGCGAATCGGTTCGCAACTCTCGCTCTCGCCTTCGCACGTCAACCGCTACTACCAAGCCGCGGAGATCGTGCTCGAGCGGGCTTTTCCCACCAAGGCCGCCGAGGCGCGAAAAGTACGCAAGACGGCAGCGGATTTGAGGTATGGGGGCGGGGAGAAACAAAAGGAGGCCCTCGCCCGGCTCGGTATCAAGCGGCCGTTGCGCTACCTCCATTTCCCAGGCCGAGTTCAACCGGCTCTATCCTCCAATTGGTTCGGCAAGACGGGCCCGGAACACAGCGGGCTCTACAAACTTCGCCTCCAAGCCAGCGGCATCCGTCCGCCCGGCGGCCAACCGGCCCACCTGAGTATCGGCAAGAAGACTAGTGAGGAGACCGTGGAGGGCCTGATCGAATTCGACGTCACGGCACCCGAAGACAGTCCGCAGGTCTATGAGATGGAGGTGTTTTTGGAAATGCCAACGGGGTTGCACTTTGCCGTGGTCGCCACGGACGTGATCGACCGGAGAGGGGGCGCGGCTTTCCGCAACGCGCTCTCCAGCGGAAACGCTTATCTCTTCACGCACAGCAGCGAGACCCTTCTCCTCAACCCCAACGCCCCGCAGATGTTCGACGACAAGGGAAACGGCATCTTCTCCACGGTAATCCTCGATTGGGTCGAGTGGGAAGGTCCGCTCGTATCGAAGGAGGAAAAAGCCAAAAGGGAAGGTATTGTCCCGGATGATAATGCCACGATCCAAACGGTGACCGATCACCTGCAACGCTTCGCCGAGCGGGCCTGGCGAAGGCAGGTAGGGAAAGACGAGCTGTCGGGCTACCTAAAATCCTACCAAGCTGATCTTGATGCGGGAGAAAAAGCGGTCGATGCCTTCCGTACGGCCATGCTCAGGGTGCTGACTTCCCGAAACTTCATCTACCTGGTGGAAGGCGATCCGAAGGCCCGGAAACACTTGGACGACTGGGAGCTTGCCTCCCGGCTCTCGTACTTCCTCTGGAGTTCCATGCCCGACGATGGTCTCTTCGCTGCCGCCAAGGCCGGTAACCTGAAAGACGGTGAACTGAATAAGCAGGTAGACCGGATGATGACGGACGATCGGATCAACCGCTTCATCGACGACTTTTCGCGTCAATGGTTGCAACTGCACAAGGTGGGAATGTTTCCACCGGATAAAAAGCTCTACCCCACCTACGATGACTGGCTCGAGACCAGTATGCGCAACGAACCGGTTGAGTTTTTCCGGGAATTACTAAGCAATAACCTTCCCATTGAATCCCTGCTTGATTCGGATTGGACGATGGCCAACGCCCGCCTCAGCGACTTCTACGGATTGCCCGAACCGAAGAAGGGCGATTTCCAGCGCGTTTCGCTCAAGCCCGAAGACAACCGAGGGGGACTGCTCACCATGGGAGGAGTTCTCGGACTGACCTCGGACGGTACGCGCCACCGCCCGGTACACCGCGGGGTATGGCTAAGCGAAACCATCTTCAACAAAACCCCGCCCGCCCCACCGGCCAACGTCGACCCGATCGAACCCGTCCCTCCGCAAGGAGATAAGATCACCATCCGCCAACGCATCGAAGCCCACACCAAAGATCCCAATTGCGCCGCCTGCCACAAGACGATCGATCCGCTGGGCTTGGCCTTCGACCAGTATGATGCCATCGGACAGTGGAGAACCCGCGAACTCGTACCCACCGGGAAAGGAGAGAATCCCCCGGTCGATGCCTCGGGAACCTTACCGGACGGACGAACCTTCAAGGGTTCCGTGGAGTTCAAAAGATTGCTGTTCGATGATCGGGACCGCTTTGCCCGTGCTTTTATCGAGCACCTTTGCACCTATGCCCTGCGACGCGTTCTCACCGTTGACGACAAGGATGACATCTCAGTCATCGAAGAAGAGGCAAAGAAAAAGAATTATCAGATTAAAGATATGATCCGTGCAGTGGCCGTCTCCGACCTCCTCCGCAAACGCTAGAATTTAAAAACATAAAAAGGAAAAGAACATGAATTACTTATCACAATCCTGGTTGATCAATCGCCGCCATGCCCTCCGGGCCATGGGTACCTGTATCGCACTGCCCATGCTCGAATGCATGACTCCGCTCAAAGCGGCCGAAAAGGTTTCCACACCGAAACGGAGCGCTTTTATCTACCTCGCCAACGGTGTCCATTCCCTCAATTACCAGATCACTGAGCCGGGCAAAGAGTACGAATTCTCCCAATCACTCAAACCTTTGGAGAAACATCGTAACGCCATCACGCCGGTCAGCGGCCTTCATCATCCCGGCAGCCTCGGGCATCACCACAACTGCATTAACGTCTTTTTGACAGGAGGGAAAATCGGGGCCGCTCACCGTAACACCATCTCGGTGGACCAAAAAATGGCCGAAATAACCGGCCAACACACCCGCCACCCCTCCCTTGAAGTTGCCCTGACTCAGGGTTCTCTGGCCTGGACTGCGGACGGTGTTCAACTGCCCGCCATGCGGCAGTGCAGCCAAATCTTCGCTTCCCTTTTCGAGGAACCCAAAGGGGGGATTGATGCCCAGCGCAAAAGACTTCGTCGCAAGGCAAGCGTATTGGATGACAACCTGGAAGAGGTTCGTCGATTGGAGAAAAAAATGGGGAAGGCGGACAAGGGTCGCATGGATCAGTACCTCACCTCGGTGCGCGAAGCGGAAATCCGTACGCGTCGGGCGGACGACTGGCTCGACACCCCTCTACCCAAAATTTCCGATTCCGACCGTAAGCGCACCAACCGTAAAGTCACCAAAGCCCAGGCGGGGGATTACTTCCGTACCGTTTATGACCTCATGGTTCTCGCCTTTCAAACCGACGTCACTCGGGTCGCAACCTTCAGCCTGGGAGGAGAAGGAGATGCCTTCGCCATACCCGAGATCGGCATCACCGAGTCCCGCCACCAACTTAGTCACCACGGGGGCGATGAGGGCTATATGGAAAAGCTGACGAACTACGATACTTTCGCCATCGAACAATACAGCTACTTCCTTTCCCGTTTGGAAGAAACCAAGGACCTAAGCGGAAAGTCTCTGCTCGGGTCAACCATGTCTCTTTTCGGCAG
The DNA here is from genome assembly GCA_014382645.1 of Verrucomicrobiota bacterium. Lineage (GTDB taxonomy): Bacteria > Verrucomicrobiota > Verrucomicrobiia > Opitutales > Seribacteraceae. Next base: position 11,145 of record JACNJI010000251.1, read on the forward strand.
CGGTATGTCCTACGGCCACAGTCACGGAAATGCCAACCTGCCCCTCGTTTTTGCCGGTGGTTCAGACTTGGGCTTGAAGCACGGAAGTCACCTTGATTTCAATCAGGGTCATTTCGACGGTTACACCCTCGACAAACCGGGTGACCACTATCGACTTTGCAGCCGCCCGGTCAATTCCGATGCCCACATGAGCAACCTGCTTCTTCTCATGGCCCAACAGATGGGAGTGGAGACGGAACAATTTGGCGACAGCAACCAAGTCATCGCAATATGATCCGAAAATATCTGGTTTGGCTTGCTTTTGCCTTTGTTTTCGAGACCTCCGTCTTTGCATCGGTCGTAGAGAAAAGTGAACCGTTCCGCCCCGAAACGGGGAAATTTCCACCGATTGAAAAAGCCCATGCCTATCGGGGAGAACTTATCTTCGTGGACCACCCCAACCGGCGCGGAAGCATCCGCGTGGAGGGAACGGGGAAATTTTACCGGAATGACCCCCACCCTTTCGCCCTGCTTCCCTACGGCATGGTCCGTTACCACGATGCTCCCGCCGATCTTCGCGACGTCCCGCTTGGCACGGTGATGCATGCCCATGGGTTTTTACCACCCGACCCCAAAACCTCTTCCGTTCCCGTACTCCCTCCCAACAATAAAGATAAGGATGCCGGACACTACCGGGGAACCGGTATTTTCCCATCTGAAAATCATATTCTTCTACTCGAAGATGAACCCAGTCATTGCAGACGAAACGGTTTGGTGTGGAAACTCCAGGAAGTGAAGCTAAACAATCTCGTTGGCACGATCGTGGCCAGTCGACAACCCATAGACGGTGAGAAAACGAAAGTTGAGCCCAAAACCATGACCTTCGATGCCGCCACCCGTATTTGGCGGGGACGCGAATCAATCCGCATCTCGGATCTGATCGAGGAGAAAGCATGGCCTGAAAATGGAAAGAAGGATCTAAGTGACCAACCTGTCCTTTTGGGTATAACCTGGAAACCCGCACCTGGGGATGGACTAAGCGGTGCCTTTACCAGTTTTCATGTCTCGGATATTTGGCTGGATGATCAGTCCATTGAACACGCTGCCTATTTCCTGACCCAGAAGAACAACAGTTTCATCCGTACCCGCTGGATGCCCGCCTATGTGAATGAGGTAAAGTACGGAAAGTTTGGTCAGGCCACAGCGACTCTCACCCTTTTTGGAGGGATGGATCAGGCACTGTACGACGATTTCAAAAAAGATATTGGCGGACAGATAAACGGTGCGGAAAATACATTGAAACACACCGCTAGCCACTACGGCCCTGGTCACATGGCATCGGGTGGAAAGATTGTTCAAGTCACCAAACAGGAAAGCAACATTCCATTGGGCAGCAGTGGCATTCAAGTCGATTTCAAGACCGACCAGATTATCGAAGCCATTCGTCCCGGACGGGTCGTTCGCATCCGTCCGGACAGTTGGCCGAAGTCTCAAATCCCCAGGGAGGAATACCTCTTCAACAATAGCCCGGAGAACCGCTTCCCGACTCCGGATATCTTTCCAAAATACTGATTCGAGGGACTTCCACCCTTATGAAACGATTCCCCATCCGATGGATTGCCACACTACACCTCGGCATTTTCTCCATCGTTTGCAAGGCGCCTGCCGAACAAGATACCTTCCGACCCGAGGCTGGAAAGTTTCCACCTATGGAAAAGGCTCATTCCTACCAAGGCGAGCTCACTTTTGTGGATCATGCCAACCGTCGCGGCAGTATACGCATCGACGGGAACGGTAAGTTTCGATTTACCGACCCGTCCCCCTTTGCCCTACTCCCCTACGGTTTGGTCCGTTACCAGGGAGCTCCGGCCGATCTTCGGGATATCCCTTTGGGTACGGTGATGCACGTAAAAGCCTTTCTTCCACCCGACCCCAAGATATCAGCCGTACCGGTCTTACCCACCGACACCCGGCTAAAAAAATACGGCAATGCAGGAACAGGCGTGGCACCGGCTGAGAACTACGTTTACATACTTGAAGACGAGCCAAGCCATTGCAAACGCCTCGGATTGGTCTGGAAACTTCAGGAAGTGGAGCTGAAGGAAAAAGCCGGCATGATCGTCGCACGCAGGGAGCCCAAAGCAGGCATAGGGCAGATTCATGAGGAAACCTTTTCCGTCGACGCAACCACCCGTTTTTGGCGGGGACGGGAACGACTATGTATCACCGATCTCATGAACGAAAAAACCTGGCCAAAAAACGGGGAAAAAGATCTCAATGACCAAACGGTCTTTCTTGGCATTACCTGGAAACCCACCCCGGGCGGTGTCTTCAAACGCTTTCACGTCAGCGACATCTGGCTGGATGAACTTGCCATGGAACGGGCCGCTCAAATCCAAAACGAAACCCACAAGGCATTTATCAGGAGCCGTTGGATGCCAGGCTGGGTGGACAAGGTCGAATACGGCAAGTTTGGACGGGCCAAAGTTACCGTTACCCTATTCGGTGGCATGGATGACTCCTTATACACCGATTTCAAAAAAGGGGGAAAGGCCATGCTTGCCTCCTCGGAAAACACCTTGAAACATTGGGCGGGAGGGACTGCAGGCACTGCCCAGATGGCAAGCAGGGGGATTTTAATAGAGGTTTCAAAAACCGATAAAAGAGGATCCCCCGGAAGCAGTGGTATTGAGGTAAGTCTCGAGACCAACCTCGTAACGGAAGGCTTTAGACCCGGAAAAGTAATAAGAATCCGTCCCGAAAGTTGGCCGCTACTGGAAGTACCCCGGGAAGAATACATCCACCACACCAGGGACGGAATCGAAAAACGTTTCCCAACCCCGGACATCTTTCCGAAATACTAGACCGACGGAATCCATCCTTATGAAACTAAACTTTGCCCGATGGGTCTCTACACTACACCTAGTCCTGTTCATACTCGTCTCCAATGCACGCCCCGAGGAACAACCGTTCCGGCCGGAGACGGGAAAATTCCCTCCCCTTGAAAAGGCACATTCCTACCGTGGAGAACTTGTTTTCGTGGACCATGCCAACCGTCGCGGCAGCATCCGCATACAAGGTGAAGGCATGTACTTTCGAAACAAGCCGCACCCCTTCGCCATGTTACCCTACGGGATCATTCGCTACCACAATGCTCCTGCCCAACTCCGCGACATTCCATTGGGCACCGTGCTGCACGTACGGGCTTTTCTCCCTCCTGATCCCAAGCTCTCCGCCGTACCCGTGTTGCCAATCAACAACCGCAACAAGACCGCCGGCTATAGTGGCAAAGGCATCGCCCCGGCCGAAAACCACGTGATTCTTCTTGAAGACGAAGCAAGCCACTGCCTGCGAGAGGGCAAAGTATGGGAGCTGAAGGAGGTGAATATCAAAGACGGCGCCGGCAAAATCATAGCCCGACGAGAATCCAAGAACAGCGGAACCAAGGCTGAAGAGGAAACGATGACCTTCGATGCCGCCACCCGCATATGGCGAGGCCTGGAGAAGCTTCAAGTGGCTGACCTCGTCCACGAAGGCACTTGGCCTGAGAGCGGAAAGAAATCCCTCAAAGACCAGGCGGTCCTGCTCGGCATCACCTGGAGGCCCACGCCGGACGGTGTCTTTACCCGCTTTCACGTCTCCGACGTCTGGCTCGACGACGTTTCGATTCAACGGGCCGCCCGCAACCAGACCGAGACGCACAAGGCGTTCATCCGGAGCCGCTGGATGCCTGCCTTTGTTGATGCCATAGAGTATGGTAAATTTGGCACTGCCACCGTTACCGCCACCCTCTTCGGCGGCATGGATGATTCCCTCTACGCCGACTTCAAGAAGGACGTTTCCGCAATGATGAATCCCGTCGAGAACACCTTGAAACACACCCACGGGGCGGCCCCGGCCATATGGCCTGCAGAGGCCCAATCCTTGAGGTCACAAGGCTCGAAGGCGATGCTCCGCTTGGCAGCAGCGGTATCCGGATTCGATTCAAGACCGACCTGATCATCGAAGGCATCCGTCCCGGACGGGTTGTCCGTATCTGTCCAGGAAGCTGGCCACAGGTCCAAATACCACGTGAGGAATACCTCGGAGGAAACAAGCCTGAAGAACGCTTTCCTACTCCTGCCATCTTTCCGAAGTATTGAGTCCTCGTCAATTGTGACAGCTATTCAATGAGCCCAAAAAAGAATTCTCTAAGAACATTCATATAACATTTGAATCAAGAACCTTTTGAAAATATAAATTTCAGTATGCTTAGAGCCATAATTTTGATGATTTCACTGCCGATTACTTTGCTATCGGCCAACAAATCATTTGAAGGTTTCCTCAACGACCATTGCATCAGTTGCCACGGCCCAAAGAAGGAAAAAGGTGACTTGCGCATCGACAAGCTTTCGCGGGATTTCAAGGTGGGCGCGGACGGACATCTCTGGGCGGAGATCGTGGAACGGATCAATGCCGGGGAAATGCCCCCGAAAAAAGAACCCCGACCGACCGAAAGCGAGATCGCATCGGTCATTGGCCAGCTTGACACCAGAATTAGCGAAGGCCGTGCCGCCCGTATGGCCGCCCGACCACCGGTCGCCCACTATAGGCTCAGCCGCAAGGAATACCGGAATACGGTCCACGATCTCCTGGGCGTCCGCTACGATCCCACGAAACCAGGTGAGTTGAACGCGGATCCGCTTTGGCACGGTTTCGAGCGCATCGGCTCCCTGCTTACACTTTCACCCTCGCATGTCGAACGGTACTACAAGGCCGCCGAAACCGTACTAGCACGGGCCTTTCCGCTCAAGCCGGTCGAAGCCAAGAAAGTCAGAATGACGGCAGCGGACATTCACTATAATGGAGGTAAGCAGCAACAAAAGTACCTCGATCAATTCGGTATCAAGAGGCCCTTGCGTGCCTTGATTTTCCCAGGGCGACTGCAACAAGCCTTCAGGCATAATTGGTTTGGAAGAACCGGCCCCGAGCACAGCGGGCTTTATCGGGCAAAAATGCAAGTCAGTGGCATTCGTCCCAAAGGTGGCCAAGTCGCTCACTTGAGAATTGGCAAGAGGACTTTTGAGGCGGCCAACGAGGGACTTTTGGAACTCGATGTCATGGGCCCCGAAGACAAGCCGGAAATCCTCAAATTCGAAGTGTTCTTGGAGATGCCCGCCAGCCTGGACTTCAACCTTATTGCATCCGACATCATCGATCGGCGCAAGGGGGCTCATTACCGAAACGCCTTTTCCAGCACCAGCTACATATTCACCCACAGCAGCGAAACCACCCTGCTCAACCCGATCGCTCCCAAGATGTTCGACGAGGAGGGGGACGGCATCTTCTCCTTCGTCCTGCTGGACTGGATCGAATGGGAAGGACCAATCGTAAGCGAGTCCGAGAAGGCAACCCGCAATGGATTGCTCCCTGAAAACAACGCAACAAGTACGGAAGTCGCTCAACTGTTGAAAAATTTCGCTGAACGGGCTTGGCGCCGCCCAGTGAAGATCAACGAACTGCAACCCTATCTTCGTTCCTATGAGGAAGAACGAAAGCTTGGGGAAAAGGTCTTCGACGCTTATCAGGTGGCCCTGCTCGGGATGTTGACTTCACGGAACTTCACCTACCTCGTGGAAGGGGACGTCAAAGCCCGCGAAAGACTCAATGACTGGGAACTGGCCTCCCGCCTTTCCTATTTCCTCTGGAGTTCCATGCCGGATCCATCGCTCTTTAATACGGCAAAAGAGAGCAAACTGACTAGTGACAAAAAAGCCCTCGCGGCACATGTAGACCGGATGCTCGCCGATTCCAAGATCGAGCGGTTCATCGAGGACTTTCCCCGCCAATGGCTTCAGCTCCACAAGCTCGGGATGTTTCCGCCCGATCTGAAACTCTATCCGGACTACGAAGTCTGGCTGGAGGCCAGCATGCGAGAGGAAGTGGTTCAATATTTTGACGAAGTCTTCCGTCAAAACCTAGCCATCGACTCTTTTCTTCAATCCGACTGGACGATGGCCAACCCTCGCCTGTGCGACTTCTATGGATTCCCCGAACCGAACAAGGGAGGCTTTCAGCGGGTTGCCCTCCGCCCCGAAGACAACCGTGGCGGACTTCTCACCACGGGGGCGATCCTTGGGCTTACTTCCGATGGCACGCGACATCGCCCCGTGCACCGTGGAGTCTGGGTCAGCGAGACCATCTTCGGCAAAACCCCGCCTCCACCTCCCGCCAACGTCGACCCGATCGAACCGAACCCGCCGGACAGCCCCAAGGCGACCATTAGACAAAAGCTGGAAGCTCACGCCCATAACCCGAACTGCGCTGCCTGTCACAAAAACATCGACCCCCTCGGCTTGGCCTTCGACCAGTTTGATGCCATCGGCCAATGGCGCACCCACGAGCGCGTAGAAAAGGGCACGGGGTCCAACCCGCCGGTCAACCCAGGCGGTAAGATGCCGGACGGAAGAACATTCAGCGATGCCAGCGAGTTCAAGAACCTGCTCATCGAGGACCGTGACCGCTTTCTCAAAGCCTTCGTCGAGCACCTTTGCACCTATGCCCTTCGCCGGGTCCTTACCATCGATGACCGAGAAGACATTCATTCCATCGTTGAAGAAGCGAAACGAACGAACTACAAACTTAAGGACATCGTCCGGGCCGTGGCCCTGTCCGAATTCATCCAAAAACGCTAAGCAATCATGAGTAACCTAAACACACAATCCTGGCTGATCAACCGGCGGCACGCCCTGAAAGGACTCGGTACATTCATTGCCCTCCCCCTCCTCGACTGTATGACTCCCCTCCGAGCGGCCGAGCCAATCATGCCTCGCCGAAGCGCCTTCATCTACCTTCCCAACGGGGTCAACACCCTCGACTACCAGATTATTGCCGATGGAGCGGACTACGAGTTTTCACGTTCCCTTAAACCCCTCGAGAAGCACCGAAGCGTCGTCACCCCCATCAGCGGCCTCCACCACCCGGGTGGATTGGGACATCACCACAACTGCCAGAAAATCTGGCTGACCGGAGGCAAACTTGGCCCCTCGGACAGTAACACAATTTCCATTGACCAACGAATGGCCGAACTGACGGCACCACACACGCGCTTTCATTCGCTCGAGCTAGCCAACGCAGGGGAATCACTTGCCTGGACAGCCGACGGCATCCGTTTACCAGCGATGAGCCGATGCAAGCAAATCTTCGCTCACCTTTTCGAGGAACCCAAGAATGGTACTGATGACCAGCGTCGGGCCCTTCGACGCAAGGGCAGCGTACTCGACGCGAACCTCGAGGAAGTGCGTAAGCTGGAGAAAAAAATTGGAGCGGATGACAAGGGGCGAATGAACCAGTACCTCACTTCCGTCCGCGAGACCGAAATTCGCACCGAGAGGGCTGATGCCTGGCTCGACGTACCACGCCCGAAAATCGCCGAGACCGACCGCAAGCGGACCAATAGAGACATTCCTCAGACTCAGGCGGGGGAATACTTCAGGACCATTTACGATCTGATGGTACTGGCCTTCCAAACCGATGCCACCCGCGTCGCCACCTTCAGCAGCGGCAACGAGGGCCGAGGGCTTCCCAGTCCCGAGCTTGGC
>JACNJI010000555.1 GCA_014382645.1 Verrucomicrobiota bacterium
GAGGGATGCGGTTCGGAGGGGAATTCAAACTTCTCGATTGATGAAGCGGGAAGGCGTCTCAGCGGGGTGTCCTTCGATTACGAATCCCAAGTTTCCTTTTCCATTCGTGTGCGAGCCACGGATCAGTTCGGGGGCGAGGCCGAAGAAACCTTCACGATTTCGGTGGTCGATGCTTTCGAACCCATAGTCGACACCCAACCTGCCGACGGCGTGGACGCCGGGGCTCCCACCTTGCGAGGAGTAGTGGCCGACCTAGGTCATTCCGGAGGCATTGTCGGTCATGGCTTTCTTTTAGGGACCACGCCTGATTTGAAACTTGGCAATCCCGACGTCTCCAATCTTTCCGCTACCTCGGATGGAACTTCCTTTTCCGTCGCCGCATCGGAACTTATTGCGGGGAAGACTTATTACTACAAGGCCTACGCCACCAACGTCGAGGGCACGGGATACGGCTCCCAAGAGCGCTTTACGGCGGCTGAGCAGGCGAGCGGACCATCCTGGGCGGGAGCAGTGGCTTCCCCGGACGCCGCCGACTGGTGGACTAGCCCGTGGTTCGGCAGTTTCTTCCTTTCCTCGAATGGCTGGCTGCGGCACGAGAAGCTCGGCTGGTTGTTCGCCATCGACGAAGGCGCCGGCGGGGTTTGGCTTTGGCAGGAAAACCTAGGTTGGCTCTGGACGGGCGAGGGGATCTATCCCCATCTGTTTCTGAATGCCGAAAATGGCTGGGGTTTCCTTTTGGGCGACAGTGAAAATCGCTTTTTCCTCTATCGGTTCTCGGATTCCACCTGGTTGGATGTGGCGGAGGGAGTGGAGCAACAATGAAAATCTTTTCAACAGCCTGTCTTCTTGCGTTCGGATTCGCCTTCTCGATGCTTTCCCTTTCGGGTCAATTTCCCGCAGATGGAACGGGGAAGGGTGCGCTCATTATCGTTTCCAAGGATGGTCCCACTCGCTTCCTTGATCTTCAAGGAAGCCCCCTGCCTGCCGGCAAGACGACTGTAGGCGCCGCCTTGAGCGAGGGTTACGTAGCCCAAGCCGGGGTCGGTGGTAAGATCGTACTTTTGCTTTCCAACGGCACGGTCATCACCTTGGAGTCGCAGACGAAGTTGATGATCCGCGAGTTTTCCCAGGAACCATTCGACGCCGCCGGCAGAAAAGTGTCTGATTTGGTGGAAGAGCCGAGCAAGTCCAACGTAAAGCTCGACTTGGACTGGGGTTCAATCGTGGTGGCGACCAAGAAGCTCGACAAGGGCTCTAGGCTTAACATTCATTCCCCGACGGGTACTGCGGGTATTCGAGGGACTCAGTTTCAGATGTCGCAGAATCCCGGGATCGGGGTGAAGCTGGATGTTTCGGAATCCACCGTGGCTTTCACTTCTCCCGGAGCGGCTCAGCCTGTGGCTGTAGGCGCCGGCCAAGGACTCGACGTTTCTGCAGCGGGCGTGGTTACTCCCAGACCAATCAGTCCGTCCGCCGCACAAAACATTACCGTAACCAACACTGCGGCTGCTCAGGCTACGGGCGAGGTCTCGTTGAGCGATGTGAGTGATTCCATGACCCAAGCGACGACGGAGGCAGGCGAACCCGATTCAGGTGGAGACTCTGCTCCCGCCGAGGAGGGTGGAACCGATGGCGGAGCTGAGGAAAGTGGTGGTTCCGGCGAACCAGTTGGAGAAACTTCTGCCGAGTCTACGACCGATTCGGCGATGACCGAATCTTCCGTTCCATCGGAAACGTCTGCTCCCAACGTCGATACCAGTCAAGTGCTTGAGAACAACACAGAAGCCACCCAATCCCGCAAGACGGGGAAGGTAAACCCTCTTTCAAAAATCGTGAGCCAATTCGGCCTGACAGATCGCCAGGCGGAAATTTTCTATTCGTTCGGCGCTTCCGTTCAAGGTTCCTTGGTTTCGTCGGGCGCCGAGGTCACTAAGCGTTTGATCGACATGACCGACAAAGGGGTGCTGGAGGTCCATCTTCAAGCTTTCTATGCTTATTCAGAGGAAATCCGAGCTAAGATGTTGGGGTTGACCGATGAAGGCGGTTTGTCGAATCTTCTGCTGAAGCAATACGAGGAGTCGTGGTTGACTGGAATGCTTACGGATCAAAGCCTTCTTGCCCTGAACACTGAGAATCCGCCGGATTCCACTTCCGTTACCACGCGCACGGATTCTTTTCTTGCCTTGGCGGATAAGCTCAGGGAGTCGGGGAACTCCGACGTTATGGAGGATTTGCTTGAACTTGGTGGTGGCTTCTTGACCGACGAGTTGTTGCTCGAGGGGGAGGTCGCCAACCGCTTGCTGGGAGATTTTACGACTTCGGGGTCTCTGGCTGCCGCGATGATCGTGGACGGGACAGACGCTTTGGCCAACCGCCTGTATCAAGACGTGTCAGTGCTCTACAGGGCTTTGGCAAATGATCTCTTGGTCGCGGGCGCAGCCTCCTTCATCGGGGCTCGCTCGATGACGCTTGGAGGCGGTGAATACTCTCTAGACAACTTGGTTCCGAGTGGTTCGGATTCACTTGTTTTCGGCGCAGTGGACAAACTGACCCTGCAAGGGGAGATCAGTTTTTCGGGTGACGCAGGGTCAGGCAAGCGGATCGTATTGATGAGTGGCAACGAGCTTCAAGGCTCGAACGACCTGACCTTGGACGCGGCGACTAACGACTTGGTGCTTTCGGTGGCCGGAGATGTCGCTCTGGAAGGTGCCACGGCGGAACTGCCCATATTCCTGCGGGGGGCTCGTGAGGTAACCATCCATTCAATGAGGAACGCTCACCTGCAGAATACGGAGGTAAGCGCTTCTCAACAGGCTACGATCAAGGCGGCCAAGGAATTGTACGTCGACAATATGCGCTTCAACGCGGAGTTGCCCAAGATCGTGATGGAGGCGACTACCATTCGGCTTTCGAACGTCACTTTCCCCGCCGGCGCAGCAGTACGGTTGAACAGCCTCAAGGGAGCCATCGACGGTCGCTATCCGAATTTCGGTACCAATGTTTCCGCAGCCCAACAGCTGGGGCGGGTAAACTTCCTGCAGAACGTCAAGTCGGGCGGCAATCTCCTGCACGATCGCCCGAGCTTCGACTCATTCGGCGGGAATATTAACATTGGCAAGCTGAGGTAGGGATCACCCTTTTGGGTTGTGGCTTATCCGTTGCGAATGAATTGTGGGAGCTTTCCAACGTATATTGAAAGCCTCTTGCTTCGCTAAAAAGTGCCCTAGTTTGAACTTGGCTTTTGGTTGAGCGGAGGCTCCGACCGGGCGAGCGGAAAGTTTATTCCACCTTACCCGTGGCGTAGTTGTAGAAGCGGGCTTGGCCATTCTTCCTCTTCAGGAAGTAGAGCCATATGCCGTCTCGGCTTCGATAGAGGTGGCGGAAGAGATCTTTCCCCGTCCATAGCCACCCGTGGCTTTCATGCCATAGCCACGCGTTACTCGCTCCATCGTCCAGTGAATAGAGCCAGCCCAGTTCCTCATGATAAAGCCATGGTGTACTTGTTTTGTAAAAGGAACCGAACCACGATGAACTTCTCCAACCGGCGTTGTCTTCTTCCGAACCGGCAAGCCATGAAGCGACTGGCGCGAGATTCC
>JACNJI010000090.1 GCA_014382645.1 Verrucomicrobiota bacterium
GTGCGTTGTGATCGACAATAGCTCGGCTTTTCGGATGGACACTACCGTTACGCTGGTTATACCTGAAATCAATCCGCGTTCAGTGGAAAAGCACAAGGGGTATCTCTCAAACCCCAATTGCTCTACGATCGTGGCTCTCATGGCGTTGTATCCCTTGCACAAGAGATTTGGGCTAAAACATTTCTTTGCCTCCACCTACCAAGCAGTCTCAGGTGCAGGGGCGAGCGGAGTTGCGGAACTGGAAAACCAAGCTCGCTCAGTTCTTGGCGGCGGCGAACAAGTGCCTCCGGAAGTGTTTCCTCATCCCATCGCATTCAACCTAATCCCTCACATCGATGAGTTTAGGGAGGATGGTTACACCAAGGAAGAGCTTAAGATGCGAAACGAAAGTCGCAAAATCATGGATCTTTCCGGGCTCAAAGTTTCTTGCACTTGCGTCAGGGTCCCCGTGATGCGGGCGCATGCCATGTCGCTTAACGCTGCATTTAAGCATCCGGTAAACGTTCCCGACGCCCACGCGGCAATCGAAGCTTTTAACGGCACGGAATTATGGGACCTCCCCAATGCCTTAAGGTACCCGATGCCCCTCGATTATACCGAGAAAGAAGCCTGCGGCGTGGGAAGACTTCGATTGGATCAAGTCTTTGAGAATGGTCTGGCTCTATGGGCAGTAGGTGATCAGTTATGGAAAGGTGCGGCACTAAACGCCGTGCAAATCGCAGAACTTTTGATCCAGCAAAACCTGCTTCGCGTGCTCTAAGGACTCTTCCGCCTTTCTCGCGGAAAGAAAGTATAGGTGCGACCGGACGGTCGCGCATGCGCTGAGCCTTTTCCCAGTGGTTCAAATTTATTCCGGCACTGAACTTGCTTGGGATTCGTGTATCTTTTCTTCTGTTACGCCATGAATCCTATATTAGCATCCAGTTTAGTGACACTCGGCAAGGACTTTATTCAGTCGGCTTTTCGTGGAACTCCCGAAGTAGAACCAGCTGACTCCAAGGCTTTTGACGGTATGTTGTCGAATGCGGAAAAGGTGAAAGGTTCACCCGAGTCTAGTCCGATGTTCGATCGTCTCGGCATCAAGAACGTCGAGGATGCCGGCGTAATCCGAAACCAATTAAAGACCGAATTGTTTGCCGATCCTGCAGTGTCAGCCTTTATGGCGAACAATCCCGACTCCCAGTTTTACGCTAGGCGTACGCCGGAAGGCAATTTGGTGCTGAGAGCAACTAATGGGCAGAGTCTGACGCTTGCACCTGATTCAGGCGGAGCCCAATTGCTCAGCGACTATTTGGATCTCTCCAACTTCCTCGGTCGTGACATGTCCCCAGATCGACCTGGAGAAACCTTACTGAAGGCCTGATTTCTACAGGTCTCCACTGGCGATGGTCTCTTCCAAAGAAATCGCCTCCGCAAAGTCGGGCGCCAGTCCGCAAAGACCCATTTCGGACTTCTTGGTTATAGAGAAAATCAACCAGTGCCCCAAGCTCGCCTCCCTAAGAAGCATCAATCAGACGCTGAGCTCCCTTCTAAACTCAGAAGAAAGTTTTGTCGCCCAAATTGCAGAAGTCATTCGCTTGGATCCCTCGTTAACGACAAGAGTTCTGGATTTGGTTAATTCCATTTTCTTCGGCAGCCCCGATGAGCAACAGATAAAAGGTGTCGAGGAGGCGGCTCTTTTTCTCGGATTAAATCGGATTAATGAGCTAATTATCGCTACACCGATCATTGAAGATATCGTAGACTTGGGAAAATCCGCAAAAAGCTTGGATTGGGTTGATTTCTGGAAGCACAGCATCGGCACTGCCATACTCACGCGAGAGATTTTAGTTATCGCAGACTTTCAATGCAAGGACGAGAGCGATTACGTGGCTGGTTTGCTTCACAACCTAGGAAAAATCATAATGGCCGTAACGTTTCCCGACGAGTTCAGCCGAATTTACGAGCGCTCTTACAAGGATGCGGCGGAATTCTGCGATTTGGAGCGTTCACTCCTGGGATGGGATCATGCCAAGATGGGGGCTTTTTACCTTTGGAATCATCATATCGCTCGTGAGATCGTCGAAACCGCTCAATGGCATAACGACCCGTATTCGGCTCCGCACCACTCCGAGCTTGCCGCGGCCGCCCAATTGGGAGACGTCTTAGTGCAGTCGGCAGGGATTCCCGGTATCGAACGGAACAAGCCCATACCGCGCGAGAACTGGACGGATGTATCAGGCTGGGGCATTCTTTTCGGCGAAAAAAACGAGAAGGAAACCGAACACCTACTCGTCGAACTAGAGCAAACCCTCGAACGGGTCGGCAATACCTTAAAAGGCATAATCTAATCAAATTGGGATTCGCCAATTCATAGGCGGCTTCGCTAGGGGCGAATCCATTGATCATCACGCGCGGCCTGAGCCACTTTCATTGCTCCAAGAGCCACGAAAGGCTTGCTTTCACGAGCGGCCACAGTGACCAAAGGGTTCTCATAGCCGTCCTCCAGCAGTAGCTTTTGCAACTCTTGGGCAAAGTTGCGGATTCGACTCCCCCCACCGGTTAGGATAATATTCTGCAATAGCGAAAATACGGACTGTGAAGAAGCAGTGGCTATGATTTTCCTAGTTGACTCCAAAGTTTCTCGCAATAGCTCGTTGCAAGCCTCTCCCACCAATTTGCCGATCTCGATTTTGCGGGGCTTACCTTCCACGGGAACCTTCACCCGGGCTCCGGATTCAATTTCCCCGACATAGGAGAATTCTTCCTTGAACTTGCGAATCATGGAAAGCGGCAAATCCACCTCGGGGTATGCTTCGCGAATCGACTTGTCCAAGATAGCATCTATCTCGTTACCTGCGAAAGGAATACTTAACTGATCTTCGGGTTTTGGGAAATATCCTTGAACGATGCAAAAGTCAGTTGTACCGGCACCCACGTCGATAAAAAGCGAGTTTGCCACAGGATCCTGATAGTCGGGATCGTCCAAACGACTTTCGTCTCGGTGTCCAAGGGCTGCCAAAAAGGGCTCAGGAATAAAAAGCACCCCGTCGAATGCCCCCTTGGCAGCCTTTTTCAAATTGTCTTTGGCCGATGAATCAGCAACCGCCGGCACCCCGATTACAACGAGAACTTCCGAACTTCCTTCAGGGTCCATCTGTGAGCGGATGTGCTTTAAGAAAAGATTAGCGGAATCAACGTCGCTGACTATCCCATCGGATAGAGGATGGGCTAGTCGAAGATGCAATTCGTTGGCCAATGCATCATCACCGAAAAGAGTGGAGTTGTTACCCGGAAGGATTCCGGAGAGTATCCCCTCCTCCGCATAACCGACTACCGAGGGAATGATCGTTGCACCCGAGTCATCGGAATCAGGCTTGGGGAGCTTGTTGACGTAGCAGGAAAAAAGGGTCCCCAGATCGAGGCCAAGAGACATTGTCTTTTTGCCTTTGGCGGTTTTGGAGGCGGAAGTGGGTTTAGTCTTGGGCACGGTTTTTTCCTCAGTGGGTGGAGATATATTGTCCATCGTCATTTGGTGAGCCATTTTTCGCTAACTTTTGAAACATTGGGTTGCCGATAGGCTTGGCAAACAGAAGGTCTTGGCAACGAAAACTTG
>JACNJI010000324.1 GCA_014382645.1 Verrucomicrobiota bacterium
GGGGGAAAGTCGGCCGTGGGCGCCGGGGGGTTGGGAACAAAAGTTTTTTCCACCGCCTCCACCCCGCCCGGCCCCCCCCCCCACCAAAAAAAACAAAAAGCCGCCCCCACCCGCCACGTCAGCGAAATCGCGGGCGACAAGGCAATAGAGTTTCTTGATACCGCCCCGAAGGACAAACCGTTCTGCCTCTCTGTCAGCTTCAACGCGGCCCATGCGGAAGACGGAGACAAACGGCCCGGCATCGGGCACTTCCCCTGGCCCAAGGCGGTCGACGGGCTCCACGACGACGTTCCGATTCCGGCTCCGCGACTGGGAGCCCCAAAAATCTTCGAAAGCCAGCCCGAGTTTCTCCGCAAATCAATGAACCGCGACCGATGGTTTTGGCGTTGGGATACACCCGAGAAGCACCAAATCAACGTGAGAGCCTATTACCGAATGATCACCGGACTCGATCGCGTCATGGGACGCGTCCTCGACGAGCTCAAAAAGACTGGTCGGGAAAAGAACACCGTCGTCATCTTCATGGGAGACAACGGTTACTACCAAGGTAATCGGGGGTTCGCCGGAAAATGGTCGCACTACGATGATTCCTTGCGCGTGCCACTAGTCATTCACGACCCACGAGTTCCCCCGTCCGCTCGAGGGAAAGTAAACGAGCTCATGACCCTTAACGTCGACGTGCCCGCCACCATTCTAGCGGCGGCAGGATCGGCACCCCCGAAGCGTTATCAAGGACGCAGTCTACTAGGCCTCGTCTCAGGCAAGAAACCCAAGACTTGGCGAGACGATACATTCTGCGAACATCTCATGAACAACGGTAGCATTCCAAAATGGGAAGGCGTCCGCGGTTCTCGCTACGTCTACGCCCGCTACTTCGAGCAAAACCCGCCCTTCGAGTTTCTACATGATCTGAAGACCGATCCCGACCAGCTAAAAAACCTAGCCGGCGACAAGGCGCACAAGGCAACGCTCGCAAAGATGCGGAAACGTTCCGACCTGTTACGCGACTCCTACGGAGGTCCATTCAAGCCTCGTTCCAGAGGCCCGAAAAACAAACCGAAGCCGAAAAAGAAATAAGGCCCGGAGAGTCGATTTAGTTAAAACAGGCGAATGAAGGTCGCTTCGATCCAAATTCCCAATTCCGCTAACGCCAAAAGCAATTTGAAGGCGACCGAAGAGGGTCTGGCCCTTGCCGCTAAATCGAGAGCCGACCTCGCGTTGTTTCCCGAGTGCGCCCTTACGGGTTTCGCGGCGAGGCCGGATTTGTCCGAGGACGTAATGCAGCAGGCATTTGGAAGAGCCTTGAAACTCGGAAGTATCGGGTCGGAGCCGTAATACCTACATCCATTCGCCAAAAAAACTCATTCTACAACGGTTCTCTTGTTGTGGGCAAAGACGGCGAGGTCATTGAGGTTTTGCGCAAGAGGGGATTAATTCCCGCCGAGGAAGCTTTTTTCTCCGTTCCTCAAAAGAGAAAAAGAGTATTTAGCTTTCAGGGATTCAGGTTGGCATTGATTTTTTGCCGAGAAATCGAAGACGCCAAAGAACTCCTCGGAAAAGAAAGCATCGATGCCATCCTATGGCCCGGTTACTGGGGGTGGGACGACAACTGGGAGTGGAATGACAAAGAGCCATGGACAAGGTTGCTGCAAGAGGTAGCAAGCTTTTGCCAATGCTCGATCATCCAAGCAAACTTAATTGGAGACAATGCCATAAAGAATTCGGACGGTTCGACACTTGGTGGTTCCGTGGCAGTTTCCGAAAAAGGCGAGCTCATCGGTCGATCGAAGCCCAAGCAAGCTACGCCGATCTTGGTGACCTTGAATAGAATCGCTGAAAGACCGGGGACCCCGGAATAAAAGCTTCGACCAACGGGAGAAATCTTTCCTTGGCTTATTGATCCCAAGGGAACACAGTAAGACTTATGAAACCATGCCCTTTCTGTGCGGAAGAAATACAGGACGAAGCCATTAAGTGCCGATACTGCAATGAGTTCCTTGATCAATCTCGCCGACCTGAAACAAAATGGTATTTCGCCACTTCAATCGTGGTTATCGCCCTGCTTTCCTTTGGCCCGCTTGCCCTTCCCTTGGTTTGGTTGCATCCGGAATATAAAAGAAATACCAAAATCATTCTGACCATGGGTATTATCATTCTGACGATCGCCACAGCTTGGATCACTTGGGGACTCTTTAACACATTGATGGAACACTTACCTGATCTTATGCAACAAATGAAGGCATTGGGACTACGTTAGAAAAAGACATTTACTTTTTCACTTAACGAGAGTCGGTTCGGAAGTCGCTATCCTTGAGCTTGCATTCCATTGGGCTTTCAGGTAGAAGCTTTGTTTTACTTCAGGTGTGGGGAGCATAAAAAACTCCAAATCCTAAAGTTGGCAGAACATCGCATTCTGGCCTTTTCGGTAAGAATGCACAACCATCGCGACTATTGCGGTACTTTCTTTTCCACGTGTCCGGCGGGTAGAGATTTATAGAACCCCGGACTAGGAAAAAAAATGAACGAACAAGAAGACGCGTATAGCGAAAACTCCGACCATTCCGGTTCGGACAAACAAATAAAGAAACCACAGGGTGCATTTGGCACTCTGATCGAGGAATTACAACGTGCCGTATCCGAAGAAGGGTACGTCACGCCCACTCCAATTCAAGAGCAGTGCATACCCCTCCTGCTGGAAGGGAAAGACCTAATTGGCACTGCCCAGACAGGCACCGGGAAAACCGCGGCCTTCACCCTACCCTTGCTGGAAAGGCTTTCGGGTAACTCTCAACGACCTGCAAAAGGCACGCCGCGAGCACTTATCTTGGCACCCACGCGTGAACTGGCCGCCCAAATTGAAGAGAGTATCCAAACCTACGGTCGGTTTCTCAAGCTTACTCACACCGTCATTTTCGGAGGCGTTAATCAGCATCGTCAAGTCAAGGCCTTGAACCGAGGAGTGGATATTCTGGTAGCCACTCCCGGGCGCCTTCTGGATCTGATGCAGCAAGGGTATATTCATCTGAACGAAGTCGAAACCTTCATTCTAGACGAGGTGGACAGGATGCTCGACATGGGCTTCATCCCGGACATCAAACGTGTCTTGGAAAAACTCCCGGAAGGAAGGCAAACCCTATTCTTTTCCGCCACCATGGCTCCGAAAATGGAGGCCTTGGCCAATTCTATGGTTCGCAATCCGGTGAGAATCGCGATAGCTCCGGAGAAGCCTGCGGTCGAAGTGATTACCCAGAAGGTTCTATATGTTCACACGAAGAAAAAAGAGACCCTTCTGGCTTCTCTGCTGAAAGATCCCAGCATCAAAAAGGCGGTAGTTTTCACCCAGATGAAACATGTCGCCAACCGGGTGGTGAAAAAGCTGGACGCAGTTGGCATTCGAAGTACAGCCATTCACGGCAACAAAAGCCAAGCGGCCCGCACCAAGGCGCTAGACGGGTTCAAGGACGGTTATTACCGAGTACTGGTAGCAACCGACGTCGCCGCTAGGGGGCTCGACATCGACGACATTACCCACGTAATAAACTACGATCTTCCCATTGAGTCGGAAACCTATGTCCATCGCATCGGGCGCACGGCTCGCGCGGGAGCAAACGGCGCTGCAATTTCGTTCTGTTGCGGAGAGGAAAAGGAATACCTTCGCTCTATCGAATGCCTCCTGGGAAAGCCGATCCCGGTCGATCTTGAACACGATTAC
Source organism: Verrucomicrobiota bacterium (assembly GCA_014382645.1). Classification (GTDB taxonomy): domain Bacteria; phylum Verrucomicrobiota; class Verrucomicrobiia; order Opitutales; family Seribacteraceae. The sequence continues at coordinate 3,713 of JACNJI010000324.1, forward strand.
CATTGCGAGGAATCCTTGCGTTCCACCGCCTCTGCTCCCAAAAGCTTCGGAGGCAATCGAGGACGACGAGGTGGTGGTGGTGGAGACCCCCGAGGCGGCGGTGGCCAGCGAGGCGGTGGCAATAGTGGAAGCGGCGGAGGCGGTCGCGGGAACTTTACGAGGTCTCGCGGAAGAGCCAGTAGTCGCGGAAGACGCTAGAATCAAAGGCATTCGCGAAAGGGACAGGTCCTTATTCACGATGTCGAGAGCTTGACCGGAGGGGCGAGCTACTTAGGGCCATCGAGATGAAGTGCTTACTTGTCGCCTTAAACATAGCCCTGCTGATGGTGGGATGCGGAGCTTCGGACATTCCTAAGGAATCCAAAGAAGCATCTTTCAACGCATCTGTCATGGCAAAGTGCGAGGCTTGCGGAAACGGCATCTCCAAACAAGCCGAAAAATGCCCGGGATGCCGACACCCAAACCCCATTCCGATTGCAGCAGCAAAAACAAGAGCCGATGAGGCAAGGAAACTTGCCCAAATGGAGGAGAAGAAACTCGACGAGGCCGACACAAAAAGACTCTCCGAAATAGAGGCGAAGGTGCTCGCCGACCTGGAGGCTCAAGCACTTACCGAGATGGAAGCGAACAGGCGGAAAAAGGCTGCCAATGATGCGAGCAAACAAAAGAGCAAACCTGCCACAACCCTACTTGACCTTGAAGTAATCGGCGGAGAAAAACCTACGACAGTGATTATCGCTCGTCACCCCAATCCAAGTTTCAACGGCACCTACCGAGCCCAAGACAAACTTGTAAATGAAAAGGTGTACTACAAAAAAGGAAACGACAGGCACCTGTACTTCTACGATCAAGCGGAGGGTGGGATGAAAGGCTGGAGTTTGGATCACAGGAAACCCGACGGCAAAAAAGATCACTACAGTGGGGGTTGGTACCATTTCAAAAGTTTCTCACACTTGGATTCAAACTGTGATGAATGGCTCGATGTTGATTACAGTTTACTCCCATTAACCGCAACAGACGGCGGTTGCTGTGAAAGAACGTTGCCTTCGCTATCCTTCTCCACTTCTGTGCCTACAGCCTCGGTCGCAATTGTTTTCTAATCCGTATCTGCGTTTAATAAGTTCGCACACGGATATCCGACAATGTTTTCATTATATCGCTAAAGTATGCCTACCTTGGCCTAAACGACGACTAGTGTTGGAGGAATGAAAAAGCTACTTTTTACGACCTTGGCTACTCTGTGGAGAATGAGTTCGGCCGGTTTCCGGGCCAACCTAGTTCCGGGACTCGTCCTGTGGTCCGTCGGGCTTGGCATCGTGCTTTCTTATTACTTCCTCGAATCCTCGAGAGGCTTCTTTGAAGCGGTGATGGAAACCAAGCAAACCAACGGCTTTCTCTATTCATTCGTAGCAACCGGATTCTTTGGCGGGTTGGTTCCCTTTCTGTACCTATGGGCGGCAGGCCGGATCAATGCCGGCATGGTCACGCGCAATGGAGCATTCTTCATACTCTACTGGGGTGCACGAGGAATCGACGTCGATGCCTTCTACCGGCTGCAAAGCCTTCTTTTCGGCGATGATCTAAACTGGACGACCATTGCGACCAAGGTCTTCGTAGACCAGTTCGTCTACTGCACACTCTGGGCGGCTCCAATAACCGCCGTCTTTTATGGATGGAAGGATTGCGGCTTCTCATGGAGCAAGCTACGCAAAACAACGACCAAGCGATCTTTTCTCTTCGAGGTCGCTCGCCTCCTGCTCTCCACCTGGCTCGTCTGGATTCCCGCCACTGCCATCATTTATTCTCTCCCTCAGGCCCTCCAGGTTCCTCTATTCAGCCTGACCCTATGCTTTTTCGTGCTGCTGGTCAGCGTATTCTCGAGAAAGGAAAACAGGTCTTGATTAAAACAAAGCACAGTAGTCTTAGGTAATGGCTTGAGAAATGAAAGTGAGGGTAAGACTGTGGAAGAACGTTGCCGGGAGCGGCTCCAAGTTGTCGACCAAGGCGTTCTGTTAAATATAGCGGGAGGGGCAAAAGCGCTTTGCCTTCGAGGAGCTTTACTTCCAAAATGAGGAAAGTTAAGAACTTTCAACTTCTCATCATGAAACCTTCCTTAGCCTTTTCATTAATCATTCTTACAGTCGCAGCGGCGGCTTCTGCGAAGCCCTCCTACCCTCCCGAACTTCCCGATGCTCGGGAGGAGGTCTACAAGACAATAGGCGACACGAAGCTGAAGCTATGGATATTCGAGCCGGAAGGACATAAGAAATCGGACAAGCGTCCCGCGGTGGTCTTCTTCTTTGGTGGTGGCTGGAGAGCAGGCACGCCCGGGCAGTTCGAGATGCAGTGCAAGTACTTGGCCACGCGGGGGATGGTCGCGATCACGGCGGACTATCGAGTGTCCACTCGCAACGGCACCAAAGCCACGGCATGCGTGGAGGACGGGAAATCCGCGGTTCGCTGGATACGGAAGAATGCAAGAAAACTAGGAGTTGACCCAACCAAGGTGGCGGCGGGCGGAGGCTCCGCCGGCGGGCACGTCGCAGTCGCAATCGCCACCGTGCCCGGCTTCGAGAAAGACGACGAGACTTCCTCCGCGCCCAATGCCCTACTCCTTTTCAACCCTGCGGTAATCCTGGCCGAGGTTCCGGGGGAATTCGAGGTGCCCGCCGAAAAGATGGCCTCGCGAAGAGAACGCATCGGAACCGATCCAAAGAAGATTTCCCCCTACCATCACGTTCGCAAAGGTTTGCCCCCCACCATCATTTTTCACGGCACGAACGACGACGCCGTACCTTTTCGCACCGTTCAACTGTACGAGAAGCACGCCCAATCCGAAGGCAACTCCTGCAAGCTCGTGGCATTCGAGGGAAAGCCGCACGGCTTTTTCAATTGGGGTCGCTTCGACAATGCTCCCTTTCGCAAGACGATGCTCGCATCCGACCAGTTCCTCGCGGAGCAAGGCTGGATTCACGGGAAGTCCACGATCGAGAAGTTCATCAAGGGACAGTTGAAATAGACTCTCCGTTTCGGGGAGACGACCGCATGCGCATACTCCTTACAGGCTTAGCGGCATCGGCTCTAATGATCGGATCGTTCTTGGTCTGGGGTGGCGACTTCGAGCTTCTCTTTGCGGAAAACGGAGTCCCCAAGACCTTGGGTCCAAACGGATGGTTGCTGGTGATCGGGTTGCTGATGCTGGACGTATTTCTCCCCGTTCCGGCAACCGCTGCCCTCGCCGCCTTGGGCATGACATACGGGCCTTGGCTGGGGGGGCTTTACGGTGCCTTGGGCACATTCTTGGCAGGAACTTTTGGCTACGGGCTCTGCCGTTTGGCGAACGAAAGGATGGCTCGTTTTCTTACGGGCGAAACAGGCATGATTATGGGCAAACGCTTTTTTGCACGATCGGGAACTTGGGCCATCGCCCTCTCCCGCTGGACGATCTTGTTGCCGGAGTTGCTGAGCTGTTTCGCAGGTCTGGTGAGGATGCCGGCGAAAACCTATTTTCCGGCACTCCTTTCCGGCGTGATCCCAATGTCCTTCGTCTACGCATGGCTCGGTTCCACGGAAACCGCCCAGAAGAATCCTTTGCTCGCCTTGGGCCTAAGCGCCGCCGTCCCGGTTTTGCTATGGGCGGTAGTAAGTCGTTGCATCCGGAGTAAAGATTCCCTTGAAGAAAAGACCCCCTTTCAGAATAACAAATAACCCAAGCTTATGAATTCCTACATCCGCATCCTGAAATCGATTGTCCACGCGCTTTCCACTTTGGTCGCGACCACCATGGTCGCCAAGGTGAACGAAAGACCCAACATTCTATTTGCCTTCGCGGACGACTGGGGATGGCCCCATGCGGGAGCCTACGGTGATCCCGTGGTGAAAACGCCCGCCTTCGACCGCTTGGCCAAGGAAGGAGCGCTCTTTCACCATGCCTACGTTTCCTCCCCTTCCTGCACGCCATCGCGCGGCGCAGTGCTTACGGGAAAGTACCATTGGGAACTCGAAGGAGCCGGAAATTTATGGAGCGTCTTCCCCGACAAGTTCGACACCTATCCCGAAATCCTCGGGAAAGCCGGGTACTTCGCTTCCAGTCGCAGCAAAGCCTGGGGGCCGGGAAGAACGGAAACCAAGGGGCGCCAATTGACGGGCACCTCGCGAGGAGTCGACCCCATCCGCAATTTGCTGAAAAACCGCCCGAAAGACAAGCCGTTCTGCCACTGGCTGGGCACCTCCGACCCGCACCGTGGCTATGCCAAGGGCTCGGGAGAAAAGAGCGGTATGGACTTGTCCAAGATCAAGCTCTTTCCGCACTATCCCGATTCGCTTGAAATTCGGGGCGACGTGGCGGACTATTATTTCGAGGTTCAGCGCTTCGACAAGCTCGTGGGCAACACCATCGCGGCGCTAGAGGAAGCAGGCGAACTGGACAATACCATCATCGTAATGTCGGGCGACCACGGTATGCCCTTCCCCCGCTGCAAGAGCAACAATTACGATAGCGGGGCTCGAGTTCCACTAGTTATTCGTTGGCCTGCGAAGATAAAGGCGGGAACCGTGGTGAACGATTTCGTGAGTTTGATAGACCTCGCTCCGACTTTCTTTGAAGCCGCAGGCCTGGAAATCCCCGGCAACGTAAGCGGGGGCAGCCTGTTGCCGTTACTCAAAGGTGAGGGTAAACGCGACCGCAGCTTCGTACTACATGGCAAGGAGCGGCACGTCCCCGGTCAGGAAAAGCCCGACATGGGCGGCTACCCGACGCGCGCCATACGCACCCATGACTTTCTCTACCTGCACAATTTCAAGCCGGATCGCTGGCCCTCGGGCACGCCTCACTACGAGAAAGCCACAATCGGCAACGCATGGTTGGCCGACTGCGACAACGGCCCCACCAAGACCTACATGGTGAACAACCGCGACAAGGACGCGCATCACCGAAATCTCTACGATCTGGCCTTCGGCAAACGTCCCGCAGATGAGCTTTACGACCTGAAGAAAGATCCCGGACAACTAGTGAACGTGGCAGCGGATCCGGCCTATGCCAAAACCGTCAAAAGTTTGAAAGACCAACTCTTCGCCGAACTTAAGAAAACCGGTGATCCGCGAGTGACCGGTAAAGGACCGGATTTCGACAAGTTTCCCTACCTCGGCGGAGCCCCTAAATTCCCGTCTCCCAAAAAAACCAAAAATAAATAGAGAGAGGGACTCGGCGAGTTCGATGACGTTTTCTTTACAAAGCTTTTACGTCCAGCGAACAACTTATCTCCGCAATCCCCTATAATCGCGATTTCCTCCAACCAAATTCAAATCATTATGAAGAAACGTCTGTTTTCACTTATCGCCTCGATAATCCTGTGCCATGGCATCGGCGCCCAAGAAGCCCCTGAGAAAGCCAAGGTCAAGGCACTCGATTCGAAAATAACGGAGGTCACGGTCTATGCGGACCGGGCACGCGTCGCTCGAGAAGTCACCTTAGACCTGCCCGCAAAGGCAGACCGCTTTTCCTTCGCCAAGCTACCCAGCTGGATCGACGAGGGGTCCGTGCGAGTCAGCCTTAAGACTGCAGACGGGGCCAAGGGAGAAGTGCTCGACGTCCAGATTCGCAGAACCTACCTGACCGCCACATCGGACGAGGAAGTTCGCAAGGCGCAAGAGGCGGTGCAGGAGATCACCGATAAAACGAACGAACTTTCCGACAAGCAAAAGGTCATCGACCAACGTCGCAAGCATCTGGAAAGCATTCGCGTATTCTCCCTCGACAAACTCCCAAAGGACGCGGCAGCCCGGGAAGTGAAGGTAACGGAATACGTCGATTTCCTTGCCTTCCTCGAAACCTCACTGACCAAACTGAATACGGATATTAGAGCTCTCGAAAAGCAAAGACGGGAAATTCAGCCCGAACAAAACGCGCGACAGAAGCGCCTAAGCGAATTGAACTCCAAAGCCCAACTGGAGGAGCGGGCGGTGGAAGTCGCCCTACGAGGCCAAGGCCAAGCCACCGTCATCCTCACCTATCTGCTGGCGGGAGCCTCTTGGGAACCTGCCCATGAATTGAGGGCCGACGAAAAAGGGGGAATGGTCAACATTTCCTCCTACGCCGTAGTCCGCCAGACCACGGGCGAGGACTGGGGTGTGCCCAAGCTGTCCTTCTCCACCCAAAATCTAGGTCGCACCGCCCGCATCCCCGAACTGGACACCTTGCTCGTGGGACAAGGACGCAAGGCCTCCGTCCAGATGCTGGAGCAGCAGGAAGACACCTATCAGCAAGCATCCGGAAACTACAAACCGCAGAACCGCCTGTGGTATTTCAACAAGCCCGTGGCGAACAACAGTATCGCCATCCGAAATCTAGACCTGAATGGCGCCATCCAACAAAAATCCGTACAGACTTTCGCCAAAATAAGCGGTAGAGCCACTACCGCCCACTTTCGGGCTTTAGCCGATAAAGCCGTACCCTCCGACGGCCAACCCGTACGGCTTCCCATTGGAGACCTGAGCCTCAACCGAACCGAACGCATCGTGGCCGCACCCGAGGCATCTCTCAATGCCGCCCGCGTTTTCGAACTGAACAACAAAAAAGGGCAAGCCTTGCTTCCGGGCAAGGTGACGCTCTATTTCGGTGCCAATTTTCTCGGAGCTACCGCTATCGATTTCGTTGGTCCTGGCGAGGCGTTTTCCCTCTATGCGGGAGTGGAAGACGAAGTAAAGGTTTCCCGGGTTCTGGATCGTTCGAAAAGCGAAAAAAGAAAGACAAGCTTCTCATCCAAGACGGAATTGCAGGCTTCCTGGATTATCGAGGTGGAAAACCTTGCCGACGTTGAAAAGAACGTTCGCTTGGCCGACCGTATCCCCGTTTCGCAAAACGATGAGGTCAAGGTGCGTTCGGTAAAGATCGCTCCAAAGGTCACACCCGATGATAAAGGTCTCTTCAGCTGGGATCTGGTGCTAGCTCCCAAGGAAAAACGGACACTCAATGTGGAGTACGTTGTCCAGTATCCAAAGAATTACACCCAAAGCAGTTACCCAAACGCCGAGAATATGCCGCCACAAGGACAAACAGGCAGCGACTTCCAGATGAATGCGCTGCAGTTGCAATTGAGAAGCTTGGAATCTAAGTTCTGAATTGAGCCGACCTAGCCCAAAGAATCGGGTTGGTAGCGACGAGGCCAAATATCTCGGCAGGCAGCCATGATTTCCGCAAAAGCTGCCGGCGTGACCGCTTGCTTTGGGTCATCGCCAATACCCTTGGCAGGGTCTATGTGAGCCTCGATGCATAGACCGTCGGCACCGTAGGCCACGGCAGCCATGCAGCAAGCAGGGACGTACTCGTCTCTTCCGACGCTATGGGAAGGATCGACCACAATGGGAGCCCAAGTTTTGTTCTTGAGTAAAGGGGTAATACTCTCGTCTGGTTGGTTACGATAGCCATCGAGAGCCGGCATGGTACCACGCGGACATAGCATGACGTTCGGGTTCCCCGCCGCCACGATGTATTCGGCTGCTGCGATGAACTCATTCGGGGGAGCCATGTGGCGACCACGCTTGAGAAGGACGGCTGTGGATGAACCGGCAGTCTTCTTGCCCACTTCCTTAAGCAAGGAATAGTTGAGGGCGTTGCGGGTGCCGATCTGGAGAATGTCAACACCGGCGTCCACAGCTATTTCGAGTTGTTCCGTATCCATCACCTCGACGTCCACAGGCAACCCGGTACGCGCCTTGGCCTCGAGAACGATTTCAAGCGCTTTCGAAACGCCTTGGTAGGAATAAGGATTGGTACGCGGTTTCCATACACCGCCTCGCAAGGCATGAACGCCAACTTCCTTGAGGGCCGCGGCTGTTTCCAGATAAAGATTCGGTTCTGCGGGATCGACGGTACAGTGACCTCCGATGAAAAAAGGACCGCCCTCCCCCACCGAGGTGTCTCCGACTTTCACCTGATGCTCGGCAAGAGCCGACTTTCGATCCATTGACTTGTAAGGCGACTCAATCAGGTCCACCCGAGCCAAATAGTCCAGCCCACGCAAGCGGTTGAACATGAGTTCACGCCCTTCGTCTCCGAGAATAGCGTAAATGCAACGATTGCGCCCAACTATCTCAAGAATAGAGCAATCGAACTCGCCCGCGATGCGTTCCACCTCAGCGAGTTGCTTGGGAGTCAATTTACCTGCCTTGGGAATAATCATTCGAAACAAGTATAGAGGAAATAGTGACCGCGGCAAGAGATCCTTTTGCTACGGATGTCAAACACCGTTTGACGCATTATAGCAGAGTGTAAATCCTTTTGCTATGGCTTTGAGAATACGGTAGGAACCATGAGACAATCATGGCACAAAAAAGACATACAACCACCCTTCTTTCCTCTCTTCTTGCACAATCGGTGAAAACATTGGTGGCATATATAGACCTAAGGGTTCTTAGCTTGGCTTGCTTGGGAGCAAGCTCTCTTTTCGGCAAGGTGGACAAGCCAAAAGCCGTTGAAATATCCGATCTTGGATTGCACCTGCTGCCTATTGCCGCAGGAGAGTTCCAAATGGGTGATGATCGGGTTGCGAACACAGTGAAGCCATACGAGGGCGAAAGAAAGGTACGATTCACAAAGCCTTTCTTAATTGGCGAAACGGAAGTGACTCAAAAGGCATGGGAGTCGATAATGGGATTCAACCCATCTAATTTCAAAGGGCCCTTGCTTCCCGTAGAGCAAGTGGACTGGAAACAAGCCGCCGATTTCTGCCAAAAGCTAACGATGCGTGAGAGTAAGGCAGGACGTCTACCGGCCGGAAAGGTATATCGCCTGCCTTCCGAGGCTGAATGGGAGTATGCGGCATTGGCCGGATCGACAACGATTTACTTTTTCGGAAACGATCCACGGCCATTAAAAGCTTACGCTTGGCATAACCTCGATGCAGATGGACGAACTCACAAAGTGGGCCTTAAACAACCTAACAAATGGGGCTTGCGGGATATTTACGGCAATGTCCGCGAATGGTGCCTAGACGGCTATTCGCCTCGACCTAAAGGCTCTCTCGTTGATCCGGTTATTGGACCGCAAAACCCCGACAAGGTCAATCGAGGTGGCAGCTACGACTCTTGTCCCGAATGCTGCAAGACTTCTCGCCGAACCAGCTACGGCCCGGGATACCAATCAAGCGACGTCGGGTTCCGTCTGGTTTTGGGGCACTCGCTACAAGCAGCAGCCCCATAGGGTAGCATCTTTCCCAATTGCCTTCCCGCCATCTCAAAGCTAAGTGATAAGAAATTTTCAATAAAAAGTGAAAAATAAACTCTTCATTAGTCTAGCCTCAACTGCAGCACTTTTGTTCACTGGTTGCGGAAATGATAGCGGTCCAAATAGTGCAAAAGAACAAAGTGGTATAGCAAGAGAAATTCCAAACCTACGAGAAGGAGATTTTTGGGATGGTTTTCAAAGCGATTTCAAGGTGGAATTCAGGACCGATGATGAAGAATGTTTAATACGGACCGCAGACGGGGTTGCTTTTACCGGAGAAATCACCACGCGAATCGCAGCAGGCGCATTGTCAAGCAGAGCCAGTTATTTGGCAGGCAAGCGGGACGGAAATTCCTTCATTTGGTACGAATCGGGGGCACTCAACTCCAACACACATTTTCGGGAAGGAATAAAGGAAGGACTGGAGATTATATGGACCGAAGACGGCCAAGAGTTGTCGAGGAAATATTATATTGATGGCATTGAGGATCTCTCCAAGTCTAAAGATAAAGAGGATGGGGAAGATGTAGTTTGGGGACAAAGCGCAGCAACAAAAGCATTGGCGAAATGGACCGGAAAAGGGAATGAGCTCGGCGAGAAGTTCGCAGGAAACCCTTCTCGCGATGGAACTCTATTCATAAGGGAGACCGAGGAACTCTACACCGGCACGATAACCGCCCTTGATGACTCAGGGAAAAAAGAAGCCGAACTGAATTTCAAAGAAGGCAGATGGGACGGTGCTATTACCAAATGGGATTTGGAGGGAAATATTTGGGAAAAAGGTGAGTTTACCGCTGGCAAGCTAATAGGCTTTGAAATAAAGGGGGGCAAACCTTTCGATCCCAATCAAATCATTGAGTCATCCCCCTTCGGCAATTGAGCCTAGAATATAACTCGCAAGGCGTTGATTATAAAAATATTGCAAAGCTTAAAGACAAACAGACAGATAGTTGTCTCAAGGTCTCCGTAAAGAAGAAAATCACACACTGCTTTTGGAACGCTAATTGCTAAGAATCAAGCGGATCAAAAATTGACCTCGAAATGTAGGTTCAAAGAAAACAAGAGTCCGCACACTGCCAGTCTAGAGTTTAAAGATTGGCCTTTCAACTACGCGTGCGGTCGTGCGGTAGCTATGCCCACATGCCATTGATGTATTTCCAGCAATGACTTCAGTTTAACTCCTTACTCGTTCAGGGAACACTCTCCCCATCAATCTTGTACTGACGGATCTTGTTACGAAGGGTCCGAACATTAATAGCCAGCAATTCCGCAGCCTTAGTGCGATTTCCACTCGTCGCTTTCAATGCCTGCAGAATATGCTCACGCTCAACTTCCTCCATCGTGAGAATTTCTGCGATCTCCTCAGCAGCGGATCCTTCGTCCGGGGTCGATCCAGTCGGAACAGAAGATTTCGCCAAATGAGATTGCAAACTTACGGGAACACCGCCCAGTCCCAACAGCTCAGGACCGATGGCGTTTCCGTGATCGGCCAGAATAACCGCTCGCTCAATGGCATTTTCAAGTTCGCGGACATTGCCGGGCCAAATGTGATCTCGCATAGCATTGACTGCAGGTTTCGAAAATTTCGCCTTTTCCAAGCCATGCTTCCGGGCATGCCTCTTAAGAAAAGTTTCCGCCAGCAAGGGGATGTCATCGGAACGATCGCGGAGAGGAGGAACAACTATCGGAAAAACATTCAGCCTATAGTACAAGTCCTCTCGAAACTTCCCTTTTTCCACTTCTTCAATAAGATTTCGGTTCGTAGTAGCAAGAACACGAACCTTAACTTGGATGGTCTTATTTCCGCCCACACGCTCGAATTCCTTCTCCTGCAGCACACGGAGAAGCTTGGCCTGAAGCGCAGGCGCAATCTCGCTGATTTCATCAAGCAAAAGAGTACCGCCATCGGCCAACTCGAAACGGCCCTCTCGCCTTTCGGTCGCTCCGGTATAAGCACCTTTTTCGTGACCAAAAAACTCACTTTCCATCAAGGTCTCGGAAATAGATGCACAATTGACTCTAATGTAAGGCTTGTCGGCCAACAAGCTATTGTTATAAAGCTCCCTCGCCACCAGTTCCTTCCCCGTGCCATTTTCCCCCGAGATAAGAACAGTTGCTTCCGTGGCCGCCACCTTGCGGACCATCTCCTTCAACAGTCGGATGGGTTCCGCCGTTCCCACGATAACGGTTGCCTTAGCCTCGATTTCCTCGACGTAATAACGAGTAACTCGCCTCATTTTATCGAAGGAAGCAGCCTTATCTACAACCACCTCAATCTGTTCGAAGGAGAAAGGTTTCATGACATAATCGAAAGCTCCCGCCTGCATACAGGATACAGCCGACTCCACCGAACCATAGCCCGTCATCATCACAATCATCGGGCCATCGACCTTCGCGGTCAGTTCCTCAAGCAGTTCAGTCCCCTCTCCGTCAGGCAACCTAACATCCAGAAACACCAGGTCAAAAGAATCCCGCGAAAGAATTTTCCGCGCACCCGCCAAATCCTGAGCCGAAGCCACAGAGTATCGCTTGTTTCGCAGTTGAGTCTCCAAAGACTTACGAATCATCAACTCGTCGTCCACCACAACTATTTTCTCAATCGCCATAGCCAAATGGATAGCGCATGTCGAAGGTCACTGTCGATTCCTTACTAGGAATTTTTTTCCTACCACAATGGGTATTCTCACATCAAATCAATCCCTTAAAGCTAGCTAAATGAAAGAATTTTGCGAGACAGTCAGTGATTATCTCAAGACGATCAACGAAACATGGAACAGTTTGGACTGGGATCGGGTCAAAACTCTTTCGGACGATTTACTGAACGCTTGGACATCGGGAAACAAAGTGTTCATCTGCGGCAATGGCGGCAGTGCCGCTAACGCCAACCATTTGGCTAACGATCTGCTCTATGGCGTTTCTCCAGAGGATGGGAAGGGTCTCAAGGTCCATTCACTGGCATCAAATGTCTCGGTCAACACATGCTTGGCCAATGATACCGGATTTGAAAACATATTTGCCAAGCAACTTAGTGCCCTTGCCGACAGCAAAGATGTCCTTATCGTTTTTTCGGGTAGTGGCAATTCGCCCAATATCGTAAAAGCCCTCGAACAAGCCAAGATCATGGGAATGAAAACCCACGCCGTCCTTGGCTTTGACGGAGGCAAGTGCAAGAAGATTGCGGAGAACCCCATTCACATACCACTGGACGACATGCAGGTGGCAGAGGATTTTCAAATGATTATCGGGCACATCCTGATGAAGAATCTAAAGGGCAGGAAATAAATAATGGGAAACCGGATTGTGGTCATAGGCAGTAATTCCTTTTCGGGTGCCAGCTTCATTAGGTACGCCCTCGATCAAGGCGATGCAGTACTCGGAATAAGCCGTTCGATTGAAAACAAATCATGCCTACTTCCCTACAAATGGAATCCTCACGATAGATTTCAATTTAAACAATTGGATCTAAACAAACATAGCGATGAGATAATCAAGGAAATCAAAAGTTTCAAAGCCCCGTATGTAGTTAATTTCGCCGCCCAAGCCATGGTTGCCGAAAGCTGGGAAAATCCGGATCATTGGTACCAGACTAATGTCGTGGCAAACGTGAGGTTGCATAACCAATTGAGACAACTTGATTCGTTGCGGAAATACGTCCATGTTTCGACGCCCGAGGTTTATGGGTCTTGTTCAGGTCTTGTGGATGAGAACCATCCTTTTTCTCCAAGTACCCCTTATGCAACCTCTCGGGCAGCATGCGACATGCACCTTCTCAATTTTTTCAAGAATTACAATTTCCCCGTTGTCTTTACTCGTGCCGCAAACGTCTACGGTCCCGGACAGCAGCTTTACCGCATAATTCCCAGAACCATTCTATTCATAAAGCTCGGGAAAAAGCTTCAACTTCACGGAGGAGGAAAGTCCCTTCGCTCCTTCATTCACATCCGCGACGTTGCGGAAGCAACTTTGGATATTGCAATAAAAGCCTCCCCCCCCGAAACCTATCATCTGTCGACTGACCAACATGTCTCGATACGGAGCCTCGTGGAGTTGATTTGCCTCAAGATGGGGGCAGATTTTGAAAGTTTGGTTGAAGTCAGCCCCGACCGTCCCGGCAAAGATGCCGCCTATTTGCTGGATAGCGGCAAAGCAATGAAAGAATTTGGATGGAAGCCGAAAGTTTCCCTTGAAAACGGGATCGAGGAGACAATCGAGTGGGTGCAAAGTAATTTTGATGACTTGGTCAAGGAACCGATGGCATACATACATAAAAAATAATGAGCAGTAAAATTGTCGTAACCGGTGGATGTGGGTTCGTGGGGCACCCTCTCACTACCACTCTTCTCGAACTTGGTCATCAAGTACGAGTGATAGATGCTATGTGGTTTGGCAATTACCTGCCGGATCATGAAAATCTCGAGATCATCGAGTCAGATATCAGGAATTTGGAGGAATCTTGTTTCGAGGGAGTTGACACGGTTTTTCATTTGGCCAACGTTGCCAACGATCCATGCAGTGACCTCAATTCGAAGTTAAACTGGGAAGTCAACGCCTTGGCGAGCATGCAACTGGTGGAGATGGCTATCCAAAAGGGAGTCAGGCAGTTCGTCTTCGCAAGCTCGGGAAGCGTTTACGGAGTCAAGGAAGAACCCTTGGTTACCGAAGAGCTTTCTCTCGTTCCAATTTCCGACTACAACAAAACCAAGATGATCAGCGAGCGCGTACTGCTTAGCTATGCGGACAAAATCATGGTCTCATGCATTCGTCCCGCCACGGTTTGCGGATACTCTCCGCGTATGCGACTGGATCTTTCAGTCAACATGCTCACGATGCAAGCCCTGACGAATCAAAAGATTACGGTTTTCGGGGGAGACCAGACACGGCCGAATATTCACATCAGGGATTTGGTCTCGGTCTATGTTCACGCCTTGAACAATCCCGAAAAAATGACCGGCATATTCAATGCGGGCTTTGAGAATATCTCCATCATGGAAATCGCGGAAAGGGTGGTCCGCCACGTTCCTGCCGAAATCATCGTTACCGAATCAAACGATCCACGTTCCTATCGACTTTCCTCGCAAAAACTACTGGATACTGGCTTTGCTCCCGCAAGCAGTGTGGAGGAAGGAATCTTGGAAGTCATCGATGCCTTCAACTCCGGAAAACTCCAAATGGAAGAGAGATACTTCAACGTCAAAACAATGGTTCGCCTGATCGGGGAGAACAAGATCGAGGTATAGGTCAAGAGCCACTCATCCCATGTCAACACATTCGAAAATAATTCCTTTTGCCGAAATCCCGGAGGTTATCCGGAAGGAAAAAGAGATGGGAAACAAAATCGTTCAATGCCACGGAACCTTTGACTTGATTCATCCTGGTCACGTCATTCATTTCGAGGAATCAAAAGGCATGGGGGACGTACTTATCGTTACCGTAACCGGCGAGAAGTTCGTCAACAAAGGACCTGGACGTCCTTATTTCAATGACTAGCTCAGGCTCAAGTCCATCACTGCCCTCGAATCAGTCGATTACGTTGCAATAATACCCTACTCGGCGTCAATGGTAGCAATTGATTCAGAGAGTCCTGACATTTACTGCCAACGCAAGCA
>JACNJI010000261.1 GCA_014382645.1 Verrucomicrobiota bacterium
CCGTGGCCAAAATGGGACTGCGACACTGTGTCTTGACTTCCGTGGCGAGGGATGATCTGCCCGACGGCGGGGCGGCCGTATGGGCTTCGACCATCCGAGCCGTTCGGCACCGCAACCCGGAAACCGCGATAGAGGTATTGGTGCCTGACTTTCAAGGTAAGTTGGAACACCTGGACATCGTGCTTCAGGCCAAGCCGGATGTTTTCAACCACAATCTGGAAACCGTCGAGCGCCTGCAACGGCCGGTTCGCAAGACCGCGACTTACGATCGTACACTCGGCGTATTGCGGCACGCGAAAAGCCACAACTTCGTTACGAAATCCGGCATCATGCTGGGTCTAGGCGAAGAGCGCGAGGAAATCGCCCAAGCCATCAAGGATCTTGCCGACGAGAAACTAGACATCCTGACAATCGGCCAATACCTGCAACCCTCCAACGAACATGCCCCGATTGCTCGATGGGCTACTCCTGAAGAATTCGACGAGTGGAAAGAGTTGGCCTTGAGCATCGGCATAGTAGTTGTGGAGTCGGGCCCGCTCGTGCGCTCATCCTACCATGCCGAAGAGCAATCCGAACGATTTGGCTTCGGGAAACAAGCTGCCGCGTCGGTCTGAGACGGCATGAGGACTTCCTCCATTCTCTTCTTTGTTCTCTCATACACTCTGCTTCCTCTACATTCCTTAACGGCAAAAGAGCCGATCCCGACCCCAGCGGACGATCCCATCGTAGGTTCCATCGAGCCTTACCTCTTCCGGCAAATTCTGGAGAATGAAAATCTCGAAGACTCCATCGCCAACCACTGGCGAGACCCCGCCCTGCAAGCACTCGTCGAGAAGCACGGAATCCAATTGTTCGGAGGTCCCATGCTGGGTGACGTCACATCCACCTCGGCGAAATTCTGGTTACGTACCACGCATCCGTGTCGAATCACCCTCGAAATCACGGAAGCCAACTCTGCCAATCCGTCAATTCTCACTTTCAAGACAAAGGCCTCCGAAACCAACGACCTCACGGTTGTCCTCGAAGGCAAAGGTCTCAAGCCTTTCACAGAGTATGTCGCGAATTTCTCAGACGAGAACGGTCCTGTGGGTCGCCGTGAGAATCGATTCCGAACCTCCCCTGCCCTTGGTCAAAAGGAACGGTTCTCGGTAGCCTTCGGCGGGGGTGCGCGCTACAATCCGCCAAAGGAAAGAATCTGGAAAACCATCGCAGGACGTAATCCTCATGCCTTCCTCTTTTTGGGAGACAACCTTTACCAAGATAAACCGACTCATCGCAACCTCCAGCGGGTATATTATTATCGTCGGCAGATGCGACCCGAGTTCATCGAGCTTTCAGCCACCACAGCCTGCTACGCCATATGGGACGACCACGACTTCGGGGCCAACGACGTATCGGGGGGGATCGACCCCTTCAAGCCTGCGTGGAAGTTGCCAGTATGGAAGGTATTTAAAGAAAACTGGCCAAACCCCTATTTCGGGGGTGGCGAGAAGCAGCCGGGTTGCTGGTTCGACTTCTCCATCGGCGATGTCGACTTCTTCATGACTGACGGACGTTATTATCGCGACTTCAAAAAGGGCACAATGCTCGGTCCCGTCCAAAAGCAATGGCTCAAGGAAAAGCTGAGCAACTCCAAGGCCACCTTCAAAGTAATCGCCTCAGGAACCTTGTGGACGGAAACCGCAGACAAAGGGGGTAAGGATTCTTGGTGGGGAGTACCCGAAGAACGCGAGGAAATCTTTTCGCTTATCGACGAAAAGAATATCGGCGGAGTCATTTTGCTTTCCGCCGATCGTCATCGAACCGACGTCTATAAAATCAAACGGCCGGACGGTTACGACCTCTACGAGTTCGAGACCTCCAAGTTGACCAACAACCACACTCACGGCACAAAGAAAGAAGCCGTGTTCTCTTACAACAAAGGGAACTTCTTCGGTTTGCTCGACTTCGACCTCACCAAGAAAGATCCCGAGATGACCTTCCGTTGCATCACCATGGAAGACAAGGAAGTGTACAACCTGACCCTTCGGAAGTCCCAACTCTCTCATACAGGCATAAAGCTTGAAAACGGGCCAAAGTTTAATTTTGACTACCGGAAAAAAGGGCCTCACGGATCGCCAAACAGCATCGAGGCTATTGTACAGGATTCGGCAGTGGTCTTTGAGGTCAAGTGCGGTTTCGGAATTGGTTCAGGAAAGATCAAGCGAGTGAATGGCAATTGGCCGAAGAAAGTGGTGGTGCGACTTCACTTAACGGGATTGGAAGGTTTCTCCGTATCAAATGGAAAGAAGATTTTGGAGGGATTCCACATGTCCAACAAAAGCAACGACGCCCGAAAGGAAGAATTGAAGATTCGCATGCTCGACGCCAAGGGCAAGCCCGTGGAAGGCAAATATTTACTGAAGTCCCTTGGCCCCAACAAATCGGAGCGAATAGAAGGCTGTTACGAAGCAACGATTCCTAAATCGCTCCTAACGGAAGATGCTAAGGAAATACAGATCAGCTGGGTGGATTTCTATCGAAGGTAATAGGTCTGCCTAAACCTTGGGCTTCCAACCCTTACGATATTCCCTTCCCCATAATTTTTCGCCGGCGGGATTGTCGATAAGTTTCCCGCCCAGCTTGGGGTCGCAGCTCAGCGAACCAGTCGTGCGATAGGCAATGTTGGAAAGATGGCACAACTTCGAGCTTTTCTGAGCATCACCGATTTCAGAGTTCAGGTGGACGCTCTTGTCGCGAATGGCATCTGCAAAATTCTTGAAGTGCGCGGGTTCACCACCGGGCCCGGACTTACTGTCCACTTCCTTACCATCCCGATCAAGAATTCGATAACCGTTGCCTCCGCTCATGACCATCGATCCCCCCTCGCCGTAGAATTTGCAAAAGGGAAGCTTTTCGTCACGGCGCGGATCACAGCTGCTTCCGCTCCAGGAAGCATAGCAATCGCCAAAGTGAAAAGTTGCCTCGCCAGTATCGGGGGTTTCCTGATCGTCATCGTAATAATAGCGGTCTCCGTTATAGGTAACGCGCTCGGGCAAGTCCACGCCCAGACCCCAGCGGGCAAGGTCAAGAGAATGAATACCATTGTTTGCCATTTCCCCGCCCCCCCAATGCCAACGCCAGTGCCAATTGTAGTGAACAAGATTATCGACGTAGGGGACATGGGGGGTAGGTCCTTCCCAAAGATCGTAATCTAGGTTGGCAGGAGGCTTGCTCGGCTTGCCCTTGCCGATGGAGGAACGTCGATTATTGTACCAAGTACGGGCGGAAAGCACTTTGCCAATTACGCCTTCGCGTAGACGTTGCATACCCTCGCGAACGAAGGGGTAGCTTCGACGTTGGTTGCCCATCTGGACGCGGCGATCATACTTGCGTGAAGCGGCTACTATCATATCGGCCTCGGCCATGTTGTGGCTTCCGGGCTTCTCAACGTAAACGTGCTTGCCGGCTTGCATGGCCAGAATGGCGGCTGGAGAATGCCAAAAATTCGGAGTGGCGATGGATATGGCGTCAATGTCCTTGTCCTCCAATATCCGACGAAAATCCCCTACGCCACGAGCCTTGCCCTTGGTCAAGGCCTTGAGACCTCTCGCCAAACGGCTTTCGTCTACGTCGCAAACATAGCCAACGGAAACATCCGAGGTTTCGGCGAAGCGACGAACGTGGGCCACGCCACGCCCCAGACCGAGCACGCCCACCCGCAATTGGTTGTTTGCCTTGTTGGCTGCCCTAATTGCTTGGGGCGCAGCAAGGGCAATTCCAGCACCAGCGGAGTGCTTGAGAAATCGTCGACGGGTAGTAAAAGTAGCTTCATTCATGGGATTTCCGGATTTGAGTTCAGCAATCACCCTGTTCTCGATTCCTCGACGCTGGCAAGCCCTTTTGCTTGCATCCGACGAATCTCAGTCAAAGAAGGTTAGTATGAAATTAATGTTTTTCAGTTTTCTCTTCGTATTTCCGCTGAGCTATGGTTACGCCATCAAAGAACTTCGACTAGGGATTATTGGACTGGACACCTCTCACGTGGTAGCCTTTACAAAAATCCTAAACGACGAGAAGCATCCCAAGCACATCCCGGGTGGAAAAGTAGTGGCGGCTGTTAAAGGAGGTAGTCCGGACATCCCGTCCAGCCGCGACAGGGTGGATCGCTTCACGAAAACTCTGGTGGATGACTTCGGAGTAAAGCTCTACCCGAGCATCAAGGAAATGTGCACGAAGGTGGACGCAATTTTACTTGAGAGCGTGGATGGACGACCTCACCTCAAGCAGGCAAAGCCGGTGATTGAGGCAGGTTTGCCCTTGTTCATCGACAAGCCCTTGGCGGGATCGCTCAAGGACGCAATCGCCATATTCGAACTTGCCGAGAAAAAGAACGTTCCTGTTTTCACTTCGTCCTCCCTTCGCTTCGCAAAGGCTACCCAATCGGCGCGTGGTGGCTCACTAGGGGAAGTGACCCGTTGCGAGACCCATTCGCCTTGCTCGCTTGAACCGCATCACCCGGACCTGTTCTGGTATGGCATACATGGTGTCGAATCTCTATTCACCGTTATGGGTCCAAACTGTATTTCAGTGAAGCGAGGGGAATCGGAGGATGGCAAAATCGAGGTGGTGGGCCAATGGACGGGAAACCGAGTCGGTATTTTTCGCGAAGGCAAAGGATACGGAGGAAAAGCCATTGGCTCAAAAGGTGAGGCTGCAGTTGGCGGCTACGACGGTTACGATCCTTTGGTGAAAGAAATCATCATGTTCTTTCAAACGGGCAAGTCACCGGTTTCGGCGGAGGAGTCTCTCGCGATCTATGCCTTCATGGAGGCCGCCGACGAAAGCAAGCGAAGGAACGGGGCCACTGTACAGCTGGCTGAGGTGCTGAAGAAGGCAAGATGACAGAGCTTAGAGCTTTAGCTGGTTGCCTGCTCTTGGGCCTGTCGACAGTCCAAGCGAATTCAGCGGGTTGGAAGAAGGTCGACACCGAGGATGGCGTAACGGTCTATGAAAAAGACGTTGGAGAAATGGTGGCCTTTCGAGGTGAGGGTCAAATAACGGCTCCCATCGGAAAATTGCTTTACGTGATCGAGGACTCCGCCCATTGGAAAGAATGGATCGAGAACTTCGACAAAGGCCACCTGATCCAGAAGAAGGCGGACTTTCACAAGATCTTTTACCAAGCCTTCGATTCACCCTTCCCCGCCAGTGACCGCGACATCGTGTATGAAGCCCGGACTCGACGAGACGCGAGTACGGGCAAAGACTACGTCGAAATGCGTTCGGTACTGCACCCCAAAGCACCAAAGACGGTCGGCGTAAGAGTAAACTTAAAGTACACACGGTACGAAATCACCCCCTTGAAGGAAGGGTGCCTCCACGTCGTGCTCGAAACTCTCTCCAACCCAGGCGGCTCCCTGCCCGACTTTCTCGTCAATTGGGCCCAGCGCGATTATCCCGTGAAACTTTTCCAAGGTCTTCGCAGGCAGGTCAAAAAAAACCACGCTAAACTTGCCCCCGTGCCGCCGGCAAAATAATCGACGACTGGGAAACGGAATGAAGCCCCTTCATCAATTCCTCGCCATACTCCTTTTGCTATCGGGAGGCCTCGTCCTTCAAGCAAAGCCAAAGAAAAAAGAAGGCACGAAGGACCCCGAGGCAAACTTCGAGGAATTATGGCAAACCTTTCACAAAAGATACGCCTTCTTCGAACTACGGGAGGTCGACTGGAAAAAACAGTACGAGACTTTTCGCCCGAAAGTGACAAAGGAAACCAGCGACGAGGAGTTGTTCCGTGTCCTCTGCGAAATGCTCGCCCCCCTGAAAGACGGTCATGTAAACCTAAAGGCCCGTGGTGCCTTCAAGGGGAAATCTAATCCCGAGGACAAACCGTTCTTCCATCGGGAATTTGCTAAGCAACGCCTGATAGACGACCTCTTTCGCCTGACCGAGAAAAATCTTGTAGAAAAAGGTTTCAGTGAAGCCAAAACGACACCGAACTATTTAGTCATGCCAGATCGAACAAACTGGGCTACCTGCGCGAGAACGAGTTCGATGGCCTTTCCAAAAAAAAGGCCAATGCCGCCCTCGATCGGATATTCGAAGGACTCGCCGGGGTGGAAGCTTTGGTCGTCGGATGTCCGCCACAACCCCGGCGGCACCGACGCGATGCTCTACTGCGTCGCCGGGCGTTTCGCGGACAAGGAAAGAGTGGGACACCATTGCAGAACTAAAAAAGGTCCGGGATCCGATGAGTTCGGCCCTCTCGAGACAAAGATGTTAAAGCCCCTTGGGAAAACTCAATTCACCAAGCCTGTCGTTCTTTTGACCAGCGATGCCTACTTCAGCACAGCCGACGTGTTTGCCATGGTCATGAAGGAACTCCCTCACATACGCATCATAGGAGACCATACCAACGGGATTTGCTCGAACATGTTCGAAACCAAGCTGCCCAACGGCTGGCGCTACACCTTTACCTACCAGCACTACTATTCGCCTGAAATGGTCTGCTTCGAGACCAAGGGAATCCCCGTTCATGATAAAGTTCCAAACACAAAGGCAGACCTCGAAACAGGCATTGACCGTGCTCTTGAAGTGGCTCTGACGAATCTCGCTAAGCGGACGTAGTAAACCCGCAAGCTCAGATTCCTAACTTGGCTTTGGGGCATCAAGGCGTTTTAAGATACCTTGACCAATCTGTAACACCGCATGAAAAAACTCATCTTTATACTTCTCTACTCGGCCGCGTTCTCGACCTCCGCGTTCATACATGCAAAGAAAACCCCCAAGGCTGCGAAGACACCAAACGTCGTAGTCATTTTCATCGACGACATGGGCTATGCCGACATAGGTCCATTCGGGGCCAAGGCGTACCCGACGCCGAATCTCGACCGCATGGCCAAGGAAGGTCGGAAGTTCACCGACTTCTACGTTACTCAGGCGGTATGCTCCGCGTCAAGAGCAGGCCTTCTTACGGGATGCTACAACGTGCGCGTAGGAATTCTTGGGGCACTAGGACCGAAATCTTCGCACGGAATCAATCCGGATGAAGTCACCCTTGCTGAAATCTGTAAGCAAAAGGGCTATGCCACTGCTTGTTATGGAAAATGGCATCTCGGTCACCACGAGAAGTTTCTACCGATGCAACACGGGTTCGATGATTACTTCGGACTCCCCTACTCCAACGATATGTGGCCCTACCACCCGGGTGTTCTACATTTACCAATGAAGGAACGGCTGAAAAGGTGGCCAAATCTGCCGCTCATTGACGGCAACAAGGTCGTCAACCCGGCAGTCACGGGCGAGGAGCAGGAAAAGTTGACAACACAGTACACAGAGCACGCAGTCTCCTTCATAGAGAAGAACAAGGACAAACCATTCTTCGTCTATCTCCCGCACAGTATGGTTCATGTCCCGCTGTACGTCTCGGAAAAGTTCAAGGGCAAGAGCAAAGCAGGTCTGTTCGGGGACGTCATGATGGAGGTGGATTGGTCGGTAGGCCGGATCCTGGAGACCCTGCGTAAAAACAAACTGGACAAGGACACTCTCGTCATTTTCACCTCCGACAATGGTCCTTGGTTAAGTTATGGAGACCATGCAGGTTCAGCCTCTCCTTTGCGCGAAGGCAAGGGCACGATGTTCGATGGAGGTTGCCGCGAATCCACTCTCGCTTGGATGCCCGGGACAATCCCCGCCGACTCTGTCTGCAACGAACCCGCAATGACCATAGACATCCTTCCCACTATTGCCCACTTGATCAGTGCTAAGCTCCCCAGTCACCGCATAGATGGCAAAAATATTTGGCCCCTCTTCACCACCGACAAAGCTAAGTCCCCGCATCAGGCATACTACTTCTACTACGGCAACCAACTGCAAGCCGTTAGAGCGGGCAAGTGGAAGCTGCACTTCCCGCACGGATACCGCACCATGGCGAAGCGCCCCGGAGGCAAAGGGGGGATTCCCACGAACTACTCGCAAGCAAAGATCGGATTATCGCTATTCGACTTGGAGAAAGACATCGGCGAAACAACCGACTTAAAGGACAAGCATCCGGACATCACGGAAAATTTATCCAATCTGGGCAAGGCCTTCCACGCTGATCTTCAAAAAACGAAAAGGCCTTCTGGGCGTTTGTGAATAAATGACATTCATTCAATAGAAATACTCGTAAAAATGGAAAACTCCCCCAAGCAAAGCAATCCATTGGTTCATAATCAAGACACTGAATCCTCCTCTTTGATAACTGGTTTCTTCCGCCTCTCGGAAACCGATAAAACATTGGCTCTACACTGGAAGAGCGGTTCATTAAAATATAGGGACTTCAAACTTCTTCGCGAGGGAGGAATCGCCAAACTGTATTCCTGCTTCGACGACAACCTGGGGCGTCAAGTCGTGTACAAGACGCTCCACGAACACTTAGCGGAAGACGAGATAGAGATTCAGAGATTTCTACGCGAAGCACGTATAACCGCAAATATCGCACACCCCGGCACAGTACCGGTATACGAACTTGGCCGCGACCGAAACGGGTTATTATTCTTCACCATGAAACATGTTCGTGGGCGCGACTTGCGAGAAATCATAGAGACGCTCAAGACACAAGACCCTCGTACGGAGAAAGCCTTCCCACTTCATGTTTTGATAGATATCTTGATTCAAGTTTGCCAAACGATCGCCCACACTCATTCCAGAGGCGTCATTCACAGAGATCTCAAACCAGCAAATATCCTGACCGGCGAATTCGGGGCAACCTATGTAATCGACTGGGGGATGGCAAAAGTTTGGGGTGAACCCGACTTGAATAAGCTTGTCATGAACAGAAAAGAGAATCGCGAACTAACTCCGGCGGGTCGACACTATGGAACCCCTCTCTACATGGCGCCGGAACTAGCCCGAGGAGATGCTCACATTGACGCACGAGCGGATATTTTCGGACTAGGCAACATTCTCTTCGAGATACTCACCCATCGCCAGCTCCTTTGCGGCAAAAGCATCACTGAAATCATAGATGAACTGCTCAACAAACCTTTTCCATCCCCTAGAGATACTGCCCCGGAACAAGACATTCCCCGCAAACTTGAGGAAATCTGCATGAAAGCACTGAAAAAAAACAGACGCGACCGTTACCAAACGGCAGAAGCAATGATGGAAGACCTACTGAATTACTCAAAGAAAACGAAATCCTCTATTTCGTGAGAATAAAAAGGGCTGCGAGAGATTGCCTGTTTTTCAGGCCACAGATCTAGTCTTTTCAAAGTTCACTCCGGATTAAGAAAAGGCTTATCTACAGTTGTAATTCCTGCACAAATAGCCGAGGTAATTGTCAGCCAATGAAATCAGTCGTTCGTCGAAACGAAACGATAGGTAAGCTTATTCTTCATGAACTTAGCGGCTGAAAATCCGTAAAGAGTTGGATTCCCCCAGTCATTCAAATTGATTCGTCCAAATTCATGTGCCGAAACATTAAGTGGTCGCAGGCTCCTGGGCAGAAAGGGTTGCCTCTGGATTGTCCCCTCACATGCCTTTCGAAACGACTGCTGAGGGAACCGCCGGCAGTGCCCACCCAGAAGAATTCATCCTGTTCCTATACGGCGTAGGACCCGGGAGAGTCCGCCACTTCAGGATTGGGCCAATCGGAGAACCGGTAAAAAGACCCACCCTAAGAGAGTTTCGACGGCCTTTGAATTTGTTCTGACATGAGTTCAGATGGTACTAGACATTAACGATCTACCCTCGCTGGCAACTTAAACGAGCCAAAGAAAGTGCTTGTGGCAAGAATATCTTCTAAATCAAAGTCTTGCCAGTTGTATGCCTGCGAAGAAGCCTTGAATCATGAATTAAGCACGAAAAAGGCCGGCGAAAATTCTTCCGCCGGCCTTTTGTATTTATTGAAAGTTGGCGCTTGAAGCTAATCAAGAAGCGAGAGCTTCATTAGTTGTCTTGATAACGACAGCGCTAATCCTATAAGGATCTCCATTGGAGGCTGGGCGGCGATCCTCGAGACGTCCTTTCCAACCGTCCTGGATGGTGGCCACGGGAATGCGGATGGAGGCTCCACGGTCAGAGACGCCATAGCTGAACTTATCGATCGCTTGGGTTTCGTGCAAGCCAGTCAAACGCTGGGCATTTTCGGCACCGTAAACGCTTACGTGACGATCAATATTCCGGCCAAAGTGTTCGCAAATCTTGGTCATGACATCCTCTCCACCTTGGTCACGCATTACGCCGTTGGAAAAGTTGCAGTGCATACCGGAGCCATTCCAGTCGCCCTTAATCGGTTTGGGATGCAAATCAATGACAATTCCACACTTCTCGGCAGCACGCTCAAGAAGATAACGGGCAACCCAAACCTCGTCGCCGGCCTGACCCGCTCCCTTTGCGAAGATTTGATATTCCCACTGCCCCATCATTACCTCAGCGTTGATACCCTCGATGTTGATGCCCGCCTCGATACAAAGGTGAAGGTGCTCGTCAACAAGGTCGCGTCCAAAGGTGTTGGCCGCCCCGACGGAAGTGTAGTACGGACCCTGAGGGCCTGGGAAACCGTTCTCGGGGAAACCGAGCGGTAGATTGGTGTCAGGGTCAATGAGGGTATATTCCTGCTCGTAACCGAACCAGAAATCATCATCGTCCTCTTCGATCGTGGCTCGTCCGTTCGATTCATGAGGCGTTCCGTCGGCATTAAGCACTTCTGTCATTACCAGCCAACCGTTGCCTCCGAAACGATCAGGATCCGGAAAAACCGAAACGGGCTGTAGGAGGCAGTCTGAATTGTCACCGGACGCTTGCTCCGTTGAGGAACCGTCGAATGACCATTGCTTGGCGTCTTCCAGCTTTCCGCTGAAATCGTCAACAACCATCGTTTTACTTCGTAGACTCTGAGTCGGTTTGTATCCGTCGAGCCAAATGTATTCTAGCTTATGTTTGCTCATTACTGATTGGAATTTTATTGTATGGTACTTGAGTAGTGTTAGAGAGAGGATTTATTTAGTATGTAAGGTTTTGAAACTGAGAGACAGTGGAATTTCGAGTCCCTAAAACTCAGGGTGTAATGCAAATATCAATTTAAGCCATCTAGCAACTGGTGCGCCAAGCCCTTTTCTCAAGGAAATTCGGACTCAATTTAGGCAATTCGTTTAATATTATAAACCAAATTCGGACAAATGGGATACTCCAAGAAGTCTTTACCAGTTTAATTCAATTCCGGATCATCCGGGGCATCGACAAGAAAACGCAGCTCGTCACTTACCGAACCAACGACGTTCTTCCAAACCACCTGTTTGTCCTCGAGTTGGGCAAACAGTTCCTTGTCAAGGGTGGAAACGATCCAGGCGTCTTCATTCAATTCATACTCCAGTTGCCCCGGAGACCAACCCGAGTGCCCCACGAAACAGGCTATTTTAACAGAGGGGTTGTCGGCTCGTAAGTCCTCGGCTTTTTCCATGTCGATTCCGAAATAAAGTTTAAAGGAACTGGGAGAATCGAGCCATTCCCAAGCGGCAATGATAAGTTTCTCTGTCTCTACGGGTCCACCTTCATACACGGGGGTCTCCCCAAAGGATTTACCGATGAAAGAAGAGTCGAGGTCGGACAACTTGCGCCCCATGGGCCGATTCAGAATAACTCCCAAAGTACCTTGCTCCTTGGAGTGTGACGAAAGAAAAACGATCGTCTTTAGGAAATTCGGATCAAGGAGTGAGGGATGTGACAAAATAATGGATCCGGAAAGTGTACTCTTGGGTTGATGGCGCTCGGAGAATTTCATCAAGGGTAGAAATTCCTCTCAACCGGAAAAAAAGCAAGCTTAGATTCTCTAAAAACAACTCCGGACATCCCACTGAAATCCGAAAACAAAATTCACAATCAACAACCCTAGCTGCAAAGCTAGCTAGTGTTATGCAGGCTAAACGTTAGCCTTTGCGCTTGAGCACAACTCCGGGGGCCCAAGCGGCGCCGGCATCGATCCAATCCTTGATGATCTTTTGTTGAGCGGGGGTTAAGGGGTCTCCCTTCGGGGGCATAATATCGTCATGGTCTTTCTCCAAAGTAATGCGCTTGTATAATTGACTCTTCGCTGCATTGCCCGGAATCACACCGGCCTCTTCGGATTCGCCGCCCTTTAGGATGTTCTCGCGAGTATCGACGCGGTATCCACCCTTCGGTTTACGAAGTCGCGTACCCTTCTTGTAAGGGGCGGCATGGCAATCGATGCAATTCTCCTGTAGAATCGGCAGGATGTCCTTGTTGAAGTCGGGTGCGGCGTTAAGCCCGGCGGCGGAAAAGCCGACGGCGAGTATACTGGTGATGATACTTTTTATTGTCATGTTATATTAGATAATTGCCAAAGAGTCATGATTTAGGACAAAAAGATTTCGCAGAAACCCTTTCCACAATGGGGAAAGAAAAGGGAGGAAGACTAAGCGGCGGGAACAGCTTCGGCTAGAGGAGTTGCAATCGTATCGTCGAGGTCTGCAGCTGCATCCGCTGATTCCGAGCCATCTGCCGAAACGACACCCGGCTTCTCGGGTGGAGCCGTTGCCTCGGCATCACCCCATTGCTCTTCGTATAGGACCTTGAGGTGGGTAAATACTTCAACGATTGCTTTGTCTTCCTCTATTTCGAAGAGCTTGAGAATCAGATCCTTGTTATTTCTCATCTGCATCCGCTTGCCGATGCTTTCCAGACCACGATAACTGTTGATCACCTCGCGGGCTTCTTCTTGCTTATTTAAAATGCGTTTGGCTTCTCGGTAATTGATAGACATGGCGAATAATTAGATTGGGTTCGCAGTAAATATGTTCAGTTTTACTATTTCGCAAAGATCGAGGCATAGTCAAGCCACTTCCTTTTTTCGGAATAAATCAACCGCCGAGGAGAGGAGATCCGGCCCGATATAAAGCCGTACCCAGCCAAATCACCAGAGCACCGTAAAAAACACCAAACGCCTTGGTCACAGGAAATATGCGGGAACACTTCCCGAACTTCGACTCATACCAGTCCTGCCCGACCCAAGCCACGATGTTGTAACCGCAGCAATCCACCGCGATCAACCACCATACAATCGCCTCAAACCATTCCGAGAAATTCATTGCTTAAGGCACAAAGACCCTTTCAGTCCCCGACCACGCCGAACGAAAGAAATTGAGGTAAAACGCCTTTCACTGCTTTGGGCTTATGGAGAAGCTTTGGATGTTTTGCTCGAATATAGTTGAGGGCATTGCGGGAATAACCGGTGAAGCATTTCTTTTGCAAGACGACCTTTTCGTCGACCACACCGCCCATTTCCAAAGTTGCGACACCTTTTCGAAAATCGAGGCGAAAACCTTCAGGCAGATCCTCTCCCCCTTCCTTTTCGACACGATCGTAGTCCAACTTCGTCACCGGAAACTGCACGCGCAACAGATTTCCCTCGTGAACAAGAAAGTCGTAATCGACCTCGAGAGCCTTCTCCAGTAAATCGATACTTTCGCGGCTGAAGAAACTCTTGACGGTCTCCGCCTGTTCTTTACGCAATTCCGGCAACTTTGCCACGAACTGACGGCGAAAACCCTCGTTCGCCAATCGAATGAATTTGGTGAAATGAGAAATGCGCATGGTCTGCGCTCCACACAAACGCTTGTTCTCATCGAGATAGAAACCGATGTTCTCAATCTTCACGTCGTCCAGCAAGGCCCGTAAGAGTTTCTTCTCGGGCTTGCCGAAAACTTCACCTTGCTTCTCGCCACCCTGGCCCTTTTGCAGGGCTTCGGCGAAACCGGCTCGGTTGTACTCGCTTATCCAGTTGTTGAAGAAAAACGCGCGACCACCCGAAAGAACCGATTCCAGTTGCGTCACCTGTTGCTCGCTCAATTGCTCGTCCGTAGCGACGTCATCCGAGCGACCGTCAAATCCGGCCTTGGTCGCTCCGTAAATGCCTTCGTACTTGAGGGTAACCAACAAGGTGTCGTCCTTCTTTTCATAATGATAAGCCAGTTCCTGACTTTCAAATTCGATGCAGGAGCTAAACGGGATTAACAAGCAAGCCACGAGAAACCTAAAGCGCAAACGATTCATTGGCGGCAAATCTACGTAAATGTTCAGCTTAGGCAAAGTGATTTGTTGCTCTTTTACATGGAAACCATGAAACAAAAGTCCATGAACATTCATTTGCTCGCAATAATCGCTTTACTTTCAGTCGGCTCAATGCTTGCTGCCGACGACAACAAGTCAAAAGCAAAACCTCTCTACGCCAAGGTAGTCCCGGCCTGCTTGGAAATACTCGTAGGCGGACGCTTGGACGGTTCCGCCGCCATCGTGAGCGCAGAAGGTCTTGTCCTTACCGCCTGCCACGTAATTCGCAAGAAGAGCAAGAGTTACGAGGCCCTTTCCCCTACCCTCGGCCGCCATCCACTGGAACTGGTTTGCACGGACCGTTCGCATGATCTGGCCCTACTTTCCCTACCGAAACGGGAAAAACCATACCCATTTCTTAAGGTCGCAAGAAACATCCCGAACGAGGGAAGGCCAAGCTATCTTTTGGGAGCTCCCGTATTTCGACACAACCTTCTCATCACGGGATACGTAGCTAAGAAAAAATCGAGTTTCGAGTGGTACGACGGAGCCTTTGCCGAAACCTTCGCCATCGCGGGCATTGGAGCCGGGGGTACGTCAGGCGGTCCTTGGCTAAACGCCAAAGGCGAAATCATTGGCGTTCAGGTTGCCTCCATGACCTTGGGCGACGTACATCAAGGAATAGCTTCCGCCATCCCTCCGACTGCCATTCGCTCCTTGATTAAAAAGAAGGAAACGGTCGTCACACCGACCATTCAGGCTGCAGTTGAGGAAATCTGGGGACAATCCCCCGAGTTCTTGGAAAAAATCAAACCAAACACGAAGGGTCTTTTACTAAGACAGGTAGCAAAAGGTGGAGTCGCGGCAAAGGCGGGACTAAAGGACGAGGAAATAATTCTGAAAGTCGGTGGCAAGAGGATCTTCGAAAGGATCGAACCCTTCATGCAAATGCTACGCAGGAAAAAGCCAGGGGACACGTTACTCCTTCACGTCGCCGACTCGAAGGGGGAAGGTCGGCGCACAGTAAAGATCAAGTTGGCCGAGCTGAAATAACGAGAAATCTGCAGCCGCCCTTTTTGTAAACCTCAACTGCGCTGCGAAGTCTAAGAAGACGTGAACTCACCTTGAGATTGCGAGAGGTGAAACCCTCGCGATTGACCAACAGCATCAAGCGATTTCGTGATCGCACAATGCTCACACAAGCTCCCTCACGAGCATACTTGCTCCCCTCGCCTATTGCTAGTACGCCTTTCTTGTCGCAAAGGGTACATTCGGACCATCTGTTTTCCTCGGACTTGAGGAAGTAGACGACTGCGCAATCCTTAAAGATTTCTTTCTCCTCATCGGCATCCGGGATGTGAGCCAGGGAGAATACCTTCACCTTGCGACCTTGAATGGTGATTTTCAATTCGTCGATGAGGAATAAAAGAACTTGGGCGAAATGGTGGCGGTCGTCACCCACCACGGCAAGCCCGACGGTGGAATCGGCACTGGGCAAATCCTCCTCCGCCCAAGTCGAATAGTGAAGAAGGTGCGCGAGGTAAGCAGCCTTGAAACGAGCCTCCGCCCGAGCATTCTCCGAAGAATCAGTCTTCCCGAAACTCGCATTGGAACAGACGCAAAAAGACACAATGGCGAAGGACGCGAATCGCATCGCCTTTGTGAAATGTTTGAATCTGGTAATCAGGGAAAGCACGGAAATAAAAAATTTAGAATCTTTTGGTTATGGATAAAAGGAAGGAGCGCTCGACTCGGGCGGGTTCGAGCTCCAGGTCTTGATACATGTTTTCGGGGTGATGTGGGTCGAGCAGGTCGCGACCAAAAAGGCCGATCTCCAGACTCTCGTCGGGTCGCCAGATGAACCCGAGGTCCATCCGCAAATGGGCGGGAATGAAAATTGGATTGTATGCGGAGGCGATCGTTCTTTCGGCAGCGTAGTAGAAGTTCTGCGAGAAGATGAGATCGTCCCGCAAACGAAGGTGAGAAGAAACATTGGCCAAGGTCTTGGGGAAATTGTCGGTTTCCACACCTTCCTTCTTGCTGATGGTGCGGGATGCGCCGCCCTTCAGTGTCCAGTAGTGGAAGGGACTGTAGTCGAAGGTGAATTCTCCACCCGAAGTCTTGACGTCGTGGGCTTCGTAAATGGGAGGACCGGAAAAAATGGCGTTTGTCGTATCGTAGTGATAAAGAGACAACTCGAGGGTGAGGTCGTCACGAGGTTGGGATCGCCAACCGACTTCGAATGCATCAGTTTCCTCTTTCTCCAAGTCCGAGTTTCCAGGGAAGGATTGGTTAAGCCAGAAGCCCGTTGTGGCAGAAGTCGGCACCCATACCCTGGCATAGGACACCTTGGAATAGCGCTCCACCAATGAGGGTGTGCGATAAGCGCGAGAATAGGCCGACCACAAGACATTTGTTTCGTTGACGGCCCATGAAAGACGGGCACCAGGCTGAACGCCGGTGCCGGCGAGATCACTCTCTTCGAATTTGGCCCCGGCGGATAAGAGCAGACTGTCGCTAAACTCATAGGAGTCCTGAAAGAAGGCTGAAAAACGATCGAACTTCGTCGGACTATCGCCATGATCCAGAATGGTTATGTTGGGACTGGCAGGAGTAAATAAAGTGTCGTTGGTATCGAATCCCCAAGGGGGCGTCATAATGTCCTCCACATCGAAATCCATATGCCGAGTGGCCAAACCAAAGGCCAAATGATGGCGATCGCCAATGAGTTTGTTTGCCTTAAAGTCGAGATCGTATTGCTTGCGGTCCCAACGTCGACCGACATGCCCGAGAAAGGTTTTGTATTGCTCGGCATATCCGGCCAATGTCCATTCCAAATCCGAGTCAGTAACCCCGGAAAGCTTGGCTCTCAGGTGACCTGCATCATGCGGCATTTCTCCCCAGTATTCGTAGCGAGTGAAACCTAAACCGGCAGGCATTGTCGTTGCCGAAGCTCTAGATATTGGCCACGAGGGAACCAACGTCTTAAGATTATCTTCACCTCCGACAGCGAAGGCATAGGGAACGATTGCAGGAAGAGTCATCCCTAAAAATGTTTCCATCGCTGCAAGCGCATGGGGATTGTCAACAGCATCGGGTTCTTTGTCTGGATCGTAATTCATGTAAAGAAGTCGCTGACTCAGATCCAACACGTGATGCACACGCCGTTTGCCCAAGGCGCCTGCAAAGGTAAAATCAAGATCCCTCGACAAGGTTTTGTCGTAACGGAACCCAGCCTTGCGGAAGTAACCGTCGTCCTTGGCGGGCAAACCGGAGTTAAGGGTGCCCTCGGCATACTCCTGATCTCGGAACCAAACCCGATAGAAGGCATTCTCACCCGCCTGACCTCCGTGAACGTAATCTCCGAGAAAAGTGCCATCGTCGCGAATGACCAGTCGCACGGAATCTCCTTGCGTGGCGGCAGCGCTCTTGGTCACGACATTGTAGACGCCGCTTACGGCATTCGTGCCCCAAATGGAAGCGCCTGGTCCGCGAATAATTTCCACTCGATCCAAAATTTCCAAGGGAACACCCTCGCCCGTCGCGTTGACCGTTCCGCCCATAATTTGGAGAACCTCCCTGCCGTCCACCATAGCGAGAAACTTCTCCGTGGAGGAACCGCTGAAGTTCCGCATAATGGCAAAATCGTCGTAACCCGTGCCACGAGTGACGTGCATGCCCGGCACGCCACGAAAAGCTTCCACAGTCAGGACATGACCGTTGAGACTGATGTCGTCCGGTCGCAAAACATGCACCGAGGCAGGGTTACGCCAGTACTCTTGCTCGTAACCTAAAACTCCGTGTACGGGACGCCGAGCCAACTCCCGCAAGTCCAAGCCAAACAACCGCCTAAGCTCAGACTTTTCAAACGGGGTTAGAGCGTCATCATTTCGTTCTAAGGGAATTAACTCAAGTTTAGGCAAAGTGGCATTTGCCTCGATGCCCGCCAAAGGCACCTGTCCGAGAACTGAAGCAGGCAGCAACCCAAACAAGAACCCCCCGAAGAAAGAAACTATTAAAACTGAATGTGTAAAAGGAAGCACTAAGCTGAATAAGTAATATTAATCATCGATGGAGGCAATGAAATCTACAAGTAGAAATCCGATTGACCTCATCTTCTTTAGCCCACCTTACCTCCGAGATAAGAACAACTAACCAAGGATGATTATTAAACTTATTGAAAGCCAATAATTCCCTTGCCAGAAATAGAACATGATCCTGATTCCGTAAGTTGTATCACGTTCGCCCAAAATTAGAAAAATCGTGATTTGTAATAATAATTCATGCTATGATTTTAGTTTTTTGATGGGTGACGTAGAAAGCATTCTTTCCAAAAGGTTCTCCCACTGAAGCTCATTGACTTCGTGCAACTCCTTGCCTTCCAGTCGCAACCCCTCGAAAGAGCCCTCCTTCAGCAGCCCTTCCGATTCAAGCAGACC
>JACNJI010000088.1 GCA_014382645.1 Verrucomicrobiota bacterium
CAATGAAGCCCCGAGGAAACGAACCGCAACGGCCTGCCACCGGAGTACCCGACAATGATATCGCGAAACTCCTTGCCCGTATCGACAAGAACCCTGTCCCCAAGGGCTATCACGGAAGCCGCCACCAGGCTTACGTGGACAAGGTCATGGCAGGTCTCAAACTCGAACAGCGTGCCCGAGTCGGCCAACTCTGGAAAGAAAAACGCCGCCTCGAACCTGACATGCCCAACCCAGGAGCCTCTTTCGTCAGGATTCTCACCCACGTCGCCGAAGAAGCAGGAAAAAGCAAACAGCCCAACGTTGTTTTCTTGCTTGCCGATGACCTAGGCTGGAAGGATATCGGCTGCTATGGCGGCCCGGTGAAGACGCCCGCACTCGATACACTCGCCGCCAAGGGCATTCGCTTTACTGATTTTCATTCAGGTGCGGCGGTCTGTTCGACTTCTCGAGCCACAATCCTGACCGGACGACATCACATTCGTGCGGGCCTGTACAGCTGGATCATGAATCACATCCAGCATTCGCATCTACTCGAACGCGAGATCACGCTCGCCGAAATACTCAAAGCCCACGGCTACACCACTGCGCACATGGGCAAATGGCACCTTGGCACGTCCTCAGGTAAATTAAAAAAACCGACTCTCAACGATCATGGGTTTGATTACTGGTTCGCAACTGCCAATAACGCAAACCCAAGCCACCTCAATCCGGTCAACTTTGTTCGCAATGGTAAACGCCTTGGCCAGCTAAAAGGCTATGCCTGTCAACTCGTGGTTGATGAAGCCATCAACTGGCTCGATACCAAGCGAAAAAAAGATCAGCCGTTCTTTATGAACGTCTGGTTTCACGAACCACACGCACCGATTGCCGCGCCGGACGCGATCGTGAAACGCTATGGGCCTTTGAAGAATCCGGGCGCAGTTTATTCTGGCACCATCGACAATACCGACCGAGCCATTGCGAGGCTCATCAAAAAACTCCACGCCATCGACAAGCCGGAGAACACCATCATCATCTACTCGTCGGACAACGGCAGCTACCGACCCGATCGCGTGGGCCATTTACGCGGCATCAAGGGCAGCAACTACGAGGGAGGCATCCGCGTGCCGGGAATTTTTTATTGGCCCGGTCACATCCCTTCCGGACGAATCGAAAATGAACCTTCGGGTCTAGTGGATTTACTCCCTACAATCTGTGGATTACTCGGAATCAATAAGCCTGAGGGTGTACACTTGGATGGAGCCGATCTCTCACCACTGTTGACTGGAAAAGGCAAGTTCAAGCGGAAGCAATCCATGGCCTGGATTAGCCCACTCTCCGGACCTGCGCTTGCCATTCGTGATGGTGATTGGAGCCTATGCGCTCACGTAGCCTATGAGTTTCCCAAGGACAAAAAAAAGATGACTCAGCTTTATAAGGAAATTGAGGCCACCCTACGCCGCAATGGTACTTATGAAGACGAATTACGCGGAGAAACACTCGCCAGTCAAATTCATGAGGGTTTTAAGGATAAGGAAGCAGAAAAACTACGCGGGCAGTATATTCAATTAAACATGTTCAATGAAAATTGGATTCCTGCCATAAAAAACGGCCACTACCACCGGTTCGAATTATACAACCTTGCCAAGGACCCTTCGCAGAAGAAAAACATAGCTAAAGCCCATCCGGAAGTTTTTAACCGTTTAAAGAATGAACTACTCAAGATTAACGCCAGCGTCATGGCCGATGGCCCGGACTGGCACCTAAAAGAAAACCCATGAACCGGTTCATCACCATCACCCTGCTGCTTATCGGCCTGCCCGCCCATGGACAAGCCTTTAAGGAGGCCGTGAAACCATTGGTGGAAGCGTCCTGCATTGATTGCCATGACGCGGATACGGAGACCCCTTTGAATTTCGAAAAGATCGGGCACGACCTGTCCGATGCCGCCACCTTTCGGCAATGGGTGAAGGTCTTTGACCGGGTGGACAAGGGGGAGATGCCACCCAAGAAGAAAAAGCGGCCGGATCCGGCGCTGAAGAACAAGGCGTTGGCGGCCCTGGAAGCAGACCTGAGAGCGGCCAACCTCAAACAACAGGACGCCGAGGGGCGAGTGGCTGCCCGGCGACTCACCCGACTGGAGTTTGAATACACCCTGCAGGATATACTTGGGATAGGTGGAAACCTAAAGCGGCATTTACCACCTGAGAATGCCTCGGCCAAGTTTGCCAACGTTGCTGAAAAACAGGGGATTTCGCCTGTGCATATCCGCAGCTACCTCAAGGCCGTAGACGTCGCGCTGGACGAGGCCATCATGCTCGGTCCCAAACCCCGCGCCGGAGGGCGCGATATCGATTACCGCAACAACAGGTATAGCAGCATGTGGTTCGACCGTCCGATGCGCAACGGTGGGCAAACCGTCATGCGCACGGATGATGCCTATGTGATGTTCAGCTACCGCAGAGAACCGTTCGTCGCCCGATCCGACCACATGGGGTATCACTTTCCTTACCCCGGGCTCTATCGCATTACTGCCGAAGGCGCCGGATACCAGGCCAAGACTCTCATCGGTTTCGGTCTATACAAGGCCAGTGACAAGCACGGCAACACCGAGTTGATTGGCAACTTCGAGATCAAGCCCGGCGAATCGCGCAAGATTGAGGTCACCCAATATTTCGAACCGGGTGAATTCTTTTTTCCCGCAGGTCTGAGCCTCAATGCGGCGCCTGACGGGAAAATGATCTACATGATGCGCGTCAAAGGCGCGCGCGGTTACAAGGGCGAAGGGCTCGCCATCAAATGGCTGAAGATCGAGGGGCCGTTGGAGGAAACGTGGCCTCCAACGCGCACACGCGATCTGCTAACCGGTGTGCCGATCGTGTGGGTGCCGAAACATCGCATCTACTGGACGCACCCAACCAAGGAACCCAATGAACATCTGCGCGACATCGTCAAGCAGCTCGCGCCCAAGGCCTTTCGCAGACCGGTGACGGACGCGGAAATCGAATCCTTTGTCTCTCTTGCAAAACCGCATCACCCCAAGGACCAACCGATGCATAAAATGGTTCGTGCCCCCCTGCGGGCCATGTTCAGTTCGCCACAGTTTCTCTTTCATGGCGGCCAACCCGGTCCGTTAGATGATCACGCGCTGGCCACCAGACTCTCTTATTTCCTCTGGAAATCGGTCCCTGACGAGCAACTGTCCGCACTGGGCCATGACAACAAGCTAAAGGACCCGAAGGTTCTCGCGAATCAAGTCAATCGAATGCTCAAGGACCCAAGGTCGAACCGATTCGTCGATGATTTCCTGGACGGTTGGTTACACATAAGCGATATCGACGCCACCACTCCCGACGAAAAGCTCTATCCCGAATACGGAGACACTTTGCGTCAGGCGATGTTGGCCGAGTCCCGTCTCTTTTTTCGCGAACTGATCGACCGCAACCTTGCAACCCGCAACTTCATCGACTCGGACTTCACCTTCGTCAACCGCAGGCGGGCCCATCACTATGGCTTGCCCGCCGTTCCCGGGGCACGCCTGCGTCGCGTGAATCTTCCCCCCTCCACCGCCCGTGCCGCGC
>JACNJI010000087.1 GCA_014382645.1 Verrucomicrobiota bacterium
GAACGCATGGACCCAGACGAGCAACTCTGCGAAGCCGCCGCCAAGGAACTGGCGTCGTCTCCTCGCACGGGACTTCTGGCCGAGTGCATGGCGAAGTGGGGCAATGACGAGAAAAAAGCCAAGGCTATGTATCTTGAGGTTCGCGTCAGGGAGATGAAGGCAATCCAAGCATGGTGGCGAATTTCAACAAGCTAATGGACTAACCCTCCTCAACCTCGCCCCCAATAGACCCTCACTCTGTCGGCGTAAGACTGATCACCTGCTTTCACCTGCGACGATGGTCTAACCTCGTCTCGGCATTCACGACCCCCAAATCTGCCGTTGGTTGATAGGATTGACGTCGGATAAGCCTTCCCGAACTCAAAGGCTCAAAAGGTGCTTGGGCATTAAAAAGTAATAGGATATAAGACTTTCAGACCAACGAGTCCTTACTCAAAGGGTTAAGCCAATCCGAGGTCTAAGCCCTGCAGGTTTTCCTGTAGGGCTTTTTTGTGCCATCATCGCCAGGTATCATAGGCTCATGCAATAGCCCTCTTGACCAGTTCCTTGTTGTACCCTCAAGCGATTGATCAAGTGCCATCTTAATAAACTCATCATCCACCCCACAGTCAGTAAACGTATGACCGACAGGGTGCTTCGAGTCTTGTCCGATGATTAAACCCTGCCAGCAGTTCGCAAAAAAAAAACAGCGCTCCGCTCGGCTCCGATCGCTCCTCGCGCAGGCATTCTTACGGACGCCGATTTGGCGAGTTCCTTTCTGGAACGAGTCGAAGAGCAACCCGAAGAGAAGCCTTCCGAGACCGAGGCGACCGAAGAACAGCCTTCCGAGACTGTTGGCGCAGAAGCGGAGGAGGATAGCGAAGGCAACGTTCTTGCACAGTCTGAACAGTCCGAGGAAACCGAGACTATGGAAGAGGAAGCCGCCGTAGGCGGTTGTCGTGACTCGGGCCAATGATGGAATGCCAATCTTGTCCATTGACGAGGCAATTGGAGGGTATCACCTTTGATTCATGAATGTTTCCTTTTTTCGCTGTTTCGCCGGTGTAGGCCTTTTTGTTTTAGGTTCCGTTTTTCTGAAGAGCGCCGAACCGCTCACCGTCGGGGGAGTTCACGAGGGGCTCGTTGTTCGGATCGGGGCTACTGAAACGGACGTGGTGGCTCGTCTGAGTCGGACGGGGCGTTACCTCGTTCACGTGCTCGGCGAGAATGCCGTGGCCACGGAGAAGGCCCGAAAATTACTTAGGCGCAACGGCGTTTACGGGTTGGCCTTTGCCGAAGAACTGGCTGATCCCCGTCATCTTCCCTATGCGGAAAACATGGTGAACGCGGTCATGCTCCAATCCATCGGAGAGGTGCCCTTGTCGGAGGTGCATCGGATACTCACTCCCGGCGGCGTCTTGCTGGTTGCCCCCGGCGTTGGTCTCAAGGACGCGAATCTGAAGGTTGCCGGCTTCGACTTGGTCGGGCGGGCCAAGGATGGTTCTTTCCTCTGCCGCAAGCCTTGGCCGAAGAATATGGACGATTGGTCTCACCCGCGACATGCCGCCAACGGCAATGCCGTTTCCGGGGACACCGCAGTGGGGCCACCGGAGCGAGTTCGTTGGGTGGCCGCGGCGACTTCCGAGGTCGAGGGCTTGGTAACTGCTGGCGGCCGCAATTTCTATGGAGGCATCTTGGCTCGCGACAGCTTCAACGGCTTGAGACTGTGGCACCGGGATCTGCTGAAGAGCGAATTGAACGAGTCCTCATTTAAGCACCCGCGCCTGTCGTACAGTCGGGCTCGCCCAGTCGTCTCGGAGAAGTACGTATTCGCGGCGGGGAAGGGGAAGCTCGTTGCGCTCGACGCTGCCACGGGCGAGGTTGCTCAGGAGTATCCCGGCATTGGTGAACCTGACGAGGTGATCCATCATCGCGACGTCGTCATCGCCATCGACGAGAACCGGATTCGCGCCTTCAGCTCGAAGACAGCCAAGGAACTTTGGGAACGAGAATCAAGTGACCCGCGAAACCTGACGGCTGAAAACGAAACGGTCTGCTTCATTCGCGGGCGTCCCAAGCGGGGCGAGCCTTCCGAAGCTATCGCCGTCGATCTTCAGACCGGCAAGGTGAAGTGGCAGGCTTCCCACTTTCCTTGGATGGACAAGGTGTATCGAACCGTGATGCACGGAGAGCACGTCGCCTTCGAGGTATCCACTTTGAATGACCACGATGCCGGAAACGGTATACACGTTGTATCTGCGAAGACGGGTAAGCTGGCATGGGAAAAGGACTTTCCGCCCGGCATGAACCATGCCCGCCAAGCGCGCGCCATGTTTGCGGGGGATGACATTTGGATTCTGCACGGCGGAAAGAAAAATACCGCGACCAAGGAGGGAACCAAGCGAACTGCCATTCAAGTCTCTTCCCTGAACCCGGCCACTGGCGAGGTCGTGAAGACTTTTCCCGCAGGGCTTGCCCATTGTTTTCCCCCTGTGGCTACGCCTCGTTACGTTTTCGCGGGTGTGCTCGACATGACCGACATGAAAACCGGCGACGTCGTGGCCAACCGCATCACCAAGGCGAACTGTTCCCGCGAAAACGGATGGGTGCCCGCCAATGGCCTGATCTACACCACGCCCAAGCACTGCACCTGCTGGCCGATGCTGCGCGGGTACGTGGCGATGGCCCCGGCCTCGCCGACACGGGACAATATCGTGAAAAAGCCGATCGAGGAGATCGAGTTCGCCTTGTCCAAGGGCTCGGTATCGGCGGATCCCGCTGCTGCAAAGTCCGTGACTGAGGACTGGCCTTCCTATCGTGGTGACGGTTGGCGCAGCGGTAGTTCCGCCGGAGGCGGTCCCAAGAAGCTTGGGACGAAGTGGAGCGCGAAGGTAGCGACCCCCTCCAAGCTCCCGGATGGTCCCATTCTTCATGACTGGCGCGAAAATCCTTTTGTGAAGGGACCCGTAAGCCCGCCCACCATTTCCGGCGGTCGGGTCTTCGTGACTCGACCCGACGCCCACGAAGTCGTGGCCATGCAGTCCGTGGACGGCAAAGTGTCTTGGCGTTTCACCGCCCGAGGAAGGGTCGATACTCCGCCGACCATCCATAGCGGTCTCGCTCTCTTCGGTTGCCATGCCGGATACGTTTACGCTTTGCGTGTTGATACCGGTGAAATGGTTTGGGAGTTTCAGGCCGCCCCGATCGACGAGCGTATCGTTGCCTACGGGCAGGTGGAAAGTCCGTGGCCGGTGCCGGGCGCCGTCCTTGTCATCGATACCACGGTCTATTTCGTGGCTGGTCGCCAGCAACTGGCCGACGGTGGGGTTCTCGTTTTCGCTCTCGATGCTTTGACTGGCGAAAAACATTGGGTTCACCGCCTCGACCACATTCCTCAAACAGCCGTCGGAATCAAAAATTAGACCTTCAAGGGTGTCAATGTCACCTCAGGTCTCGAGATCGATCCCATTGCGATTCGGCATCATGCAGGGATCGGGGCCGACATCGCGCGCTGGATATTCTAGCGCGGCGTCCAGACAGCGCCGGTGGCCAAGAGATATGACATCGCCCAGCTGGACGC
>JACNJI010000086.1 GCA_014382645.1 Verrucomicrobiota bacterium
ATAGTCGGGTGCCGTCCGATAGAATCGCGTGGTAATCCAGGGAAGGGTCGAAGGTGTCCACCGCGGCATCGGGCAGTTGCCGAGAAGACGGGCGCAAGACCAAGCGCAAGTCGTCCAGGAATAGAACATCGGTCAGGTCGACCTCGACGTCCTTGTCCATTACGAGAGCCGCTCCGCCCGTGCTTACTCCGCCCGCAAAGTCAGCCCCTAGGTACCATTTCGCTCCCGCCTTCACCTCGAAGCGAAAACTGCCATTGGCGTCGGCATGGGTTTCCATGGTCTGCCCGCGGGGCGACCATGCCCACACGAAAGCTCCCGGAATGGCGGCTCCCTGATCGTCCGTCACCATTCCCGCGAGAAACTCCTCCGGCTTCCTGTAGATCATTCTCAAGGTAACGAGCATTGTATTTTGGGTCGTATCCAGGCGCACCTTCTCGATCTCCGGTTCCAGATAGCCGGCAGACCGCAGTTCCTTGGAAATCTTCGCACCCACCCGCACTCGCATGGGAAGGGGTATGGGGGCCTTGAAAACATCTCCTCCGTACAACTGCATGTCCTTGTAGAATTTACCTCGGCCATCGTCTTGCTCGACCCATGGATATACGCCTTCCTTCACCGAGGCGTTGTTTTCGTCCAGTACGACGACGTTCAATTCGCCATTTATTCTAACCAGAGGCACCTCCAGGTTAAGAGCCTGCCCCTTGGTAACCTCTAACTCCAAAAATCTCCTGTTCGACTCCTTCAAGGCGACGTCCAAGTCGTGATTGATCACATTGTACAAAATCCCCCAAGAACCCTCTTCCAGTCGAAGTTCAAAAGTGCCGTCGAGGGAAAACGCAGCAGTCTTGAAGACAGGTTCTCCGTCCGACACCTTGTGCGCCGCCACGTTCGCATAGAAATCTCGACCGCTTATCGGTAGACCGTCCAGGGTGAATACGCCCGAAACCAATGCATCGTGCGGGCGTAGGACTACCGCCGCCTTCGTATCGCTCGGGCCCACCATGGTCTCGCTCACCATGGAGTAGTCGGCGGTATCGGGGAGCCAAGTCCCCACGCGAAACTCGCCCTCCTTGGGTAGCATGATCTCAAACCGTCCCAAGCCGTCTACGTAGGCGTCGGCCACGAACGAGTAGGCTCCCGCGGATTCGCTCGCCCTGCGGGCGTACACCCAAGTCCGCAGACCGGTTACCAGATTGCCGTCGGCGGTCACCAGGGTTCCCTCCACCGTCCGGGTGGTTTTCTCCACGATGAAGGACACTTGAGCCGACTGCCCGCCCGAAACCGAGGTCGCCTTCGGGCTCCCGCCCAAGTAGGGCGAGGGCCTGCCGTTGAAGGGCAAAGGAGTCTCGTAGGCCACTTCCCAGTTCCCCGGAAGGACCGACATGCGGTAGACCCCGTTGGCGCCCGTCAGGGTGGCGATCATATCGCCATCGGGGTTCACCGCATAAACGTAAAAGCTGGACAGGGCGTTACCCTCGTCGTCCAGCAAAGTGCCGGTTATGGTGGCGGACATCTGCAAGAGAGTAATGTCGCCCGCATCGTAGATTCCGCCCGCAGTCACCGTAGCCACTCGCGGCTTGGGGGCGGCATATCCAAGAGAACTGCCGACGAATACCTTGAGCTCGTACCTGCCCGGTTCCAAGGTGAAGGAAAAGGATCCGTTGGCACCGACTTCTTTCCATTCCGAACCCGAGCCGGGCCCACCCGACACTTCCACCGATACCTCGCTCGCATAGCTTCCCCAATCCGTCGAGCCATCGGGCCTCGCCACCTTCCCGAGCAAGGTTCCCGCGCTCGCCCTGCGCTCTACGCGTAAATCAAGTGTCGCTCCCTGCGGAGCATTCGACTCGGGCAGGCTCAGCACTTGATAGGCGTCGTTCCCATTCCAGTCGACGCTAGCTCCTAGTCTCGGGGTCACCATCACCTCCCAAACACCGTGCATCAAATTCACGGAGAAGTTGCCGTCGGCTCCCGAGTTCACCGAGCTCCATCCGCTTTCCGCATCACCCAGAAAGATTATTCGTGCGTCGTCCACCGGCTGGCCATGCTGGTCCTTCACGAATCCCGACACCCCATGCATGGGAATGGAAAGCAGGATCTCCACCTCCACCGGGTTCGCCTGCCCCTGCGTGATCGTTACGTAGGTCAATTCGCTCGGCCGGGGATAGCCCGCCGGAGGTTCGGTAAGAAGAGCATACTTGCCAGGGGGAAGAAGGAACGAGAAATAGCCGCGGGCATCGGTATCCAAGACGCCTTCTCCGGTCGATGCATCGGGCCTGCCGTCGGCATCCTCGTCGAGGAACGCCCACACCTTGGCTCCCTCCACCGGGTCCTTGCCGCCTAGCCCCGTGAAAAACACCCTGCCCGTCAAGTTCACCGTTCGTAGGCGAAGCTCCACCTGCTCGGTACTCCCCGCGACCACCGTCGCCGCAAACGGCAACGATTCCCGGGACACCGTAAAGTGGGCGTCGTCCGAGGGCGGGAAAGCGGTCAATGTCCATTCGCCCGGAGGCAAACCGGAAAAGACGAAGCTGCCGTTCGCATCCGTCTTCGCTTCCAGCCAGTATCGCAAGTCGGCTGTCCGGGCCACCAATTCGGCTCCCGCCACGGGTTGGCCATCGGGGTCCAGTACAGTCACCTTCATGTCACCCGCAGGAAGGGGGTCGTCCGCCGTATCGTTCTCGACCGTCACTCGAAAGACCTGAGTGTCGCTCCCGCCTTTGCCGTCGCTTACAGTCACCGTGGCCTCGTACAGGTTGTCCCCGTTCGCATCCCGTGGGTTCTCGAAGTCGGGAAACCCGATCAGGGTAAGCTCGCCCGTGGCGGCATTTATGGAAAATTCCCCGTCATCCGCCCCACCGAGCAAGGAGTAGACCAAGGCGTCCCCGTCAGGATCAGTGGCCCGGACAGTCTGTCCGAACCTACTTCCCTCCCCTATGGAAAGAGCCACGGTTGCATTGCCGTCGAACGAGGTGATGAAGGGCAACTCGTTTAGGTCCCCTACTGAAATCGCGAAGACCTTCTCGAAAGTCCCGTCAGCATCGTCCGTTACCCGCACCCGGATGCTCCGGGTGGCGTTCGCCTCGTAGTCGAGGATGGCGTTCGTCTTCAGCGTCCCGTTGGAGTCGAGGGTGAAGAGCTGGTTGTCGGTGGCGCCGTTGCCGCTTACTAGGTGGTAAGTCAAAGTCGAATTCGCACTCGGATCGATGGCGGAGAACTCTCCCACGACCGTTCCGGCCGGCCGGTTCTCCGCGATGGTCAGGGGTGCGGAGGAGTTGAGATCCGTTGGGGGCTGATCAGCGGCTTGGGCGGCCGGGAAGCCGATGGTGCCGGAAAATCCGGTGGTGGCGCTGGAAAAGGTTCCCTGGATCGCTTCGGTGGCGCCGAGTAGGGAAAAACCGGTGGTGGTGGCGCTGCCTTCGGCGACCAAGGGACCGATGCTTTCCGAGAGTATGGAAAAGTTCGCTCCCGAACGCTCGGCCCGGCCGATTTGGCAGGACAACCCGAGCAAGAGCAAATACACTGGCAGACGGTTCAGCATGTCAT
>JACNJI010000084.1 GCA_014382645.1 Verrucomicrobiota bacterium
GGTCACCTCGTACTTGCCTAGGTAGAAGCCCTTGGTCAGACCCACTACGTGCCTCGGTACTTCCACGCATTCGAAGCGGCCCTCTTTCTCGTTCTCTCCACCCATGACGAAGGTTCCCGGCTTTACGTATATAAATTCCATGGTCACGCCGTCTCCCAAATCGAGTGTCAATTCCTTCGGAGGATTGGCGCCGCTCGGCGTAAGGGCGGCCCGTAGTCCCCAGTTCTCATACCTGCCGTAGCCTCCGCTGAGAATGCGACTGCCCGAGGCGCACGCACTGGCACCTTCCTTCCATGTGCCTCCGCGCATAACAGTTAGACCTTGCGGGGAGAAGCGGGGAAGGAAGATTTGCATGCCACCGCCAAAGCTCTTCATTGAAAGGACCTCGCGCGCGTTTTCCGAAGTTTTGCCGAAGGCGACCGAAGGGATCGAGATCGCACCGTTTTCAGCGTAGGCAATTTTTTGCTCCTGCGGATCGACCGGGGATGCGATTACTTGTTGAGCAATGGTGGGCTTGTCGGACTCTCCTAGCTCTTCTCCCAATGCTCCCAGGGTGACTTCCTTCAAATCGTTGATGATCTTTCGTTGGGCAGTTAGGGCCAAGCCATTCCAAAATGGGGGTTTCAGTTCCACGAGACTATTGAACGTAAGGCTCTGGTCGTTCTCCCCGTAAATTCTCTTTTCACCGAAAACGTCGCCGATCCATTGGGCTCTCTTGACTTCGAGGAAACCCTTCTTGTCTTTGCGGGCCTTGGAGCTTGCGAGAAAGTCGAGATCCTTTTGGTAGCGCGTGGAGGTCCAACCCGAACCCCAACCAGGCCCCAGGTTTACGCACCATCCCTCGGGAGTCCAGCGGGCCAAAGCGCCATGACCTCGGCTTGGTCGGGCGGTGGTCGGAACTCCAAATGAGCGCAGGATGAAGCGTCCGAAGAATGCCCGGCGTCCGCAAATTCCACCGTTCATGAGAATGTTCTGGTACTTTTGCAATTCGGGCCT
The DNA here is from genome assembly GCA_014382645.1 of Verrucomicrobiota bacterium. Lineage (GTDB taxonomy): Bacteria > Verrucomicrobiota > Verrucomicrobiia > Opitutales > Seribacteraceae. Next base: position 997 of record JACNJI010000084.1, read on the forward strand.
GTCGTATTTTTTGTCACCCGATCCGTACTTGACGTCCGAACCCACGACGCCGACGTACCGCCAGCCGAAATTCGAGCTGTATATGTGATCCGGTCGGAAGTTACGGAGCATCCGGCGTCCCCAAGCCAAGGTCTCGTCGGGTTCGTCTCCGTTCACGACCATGCGGAGATTCCAAATGTTCAAATTCTTGAAGGTCGGATCCAGTTCGCCGTCAACAAAGGCCTTTTCATAGTGAAGGTAGCGCTTGACCGGATCGATTGTTACAGGCGCGTTCTCAAGGGCTTCGGGGTTCGAGCACTTAACCGGGATGGCATGTTCGAGGGCAAGGGCAAGGGCCAAGCGGTTGAGAACGCCGCTTGCCGATTTCTTGCTGGCCTTTCCGATCTGCGTGTAAATCTCCATTGCCTCTCCGTAGCGGGCCGGTCCGTAACCGTTACGGATCCGCTTGGCTTGGGCTCCGTCCGCGATCAACATCCGTTTCAACAAATCGGAATCCGCCAGCATCCGTTCGGTAAGCGCAAAATGCTCTTTGCTTTTCTGACCGAATTCCGCCAGACCCCGAGGAGTGGCGTCGAGCAGGATGACGAACTTGACGAGAAGCTCGTCCAACTTCTCGCTGGACATGAAGGATGACATTTTCTCTTCCTGAGTGGGAGGCGTTTTCCCAGGCTCTTCCTCCTCAGTTAACAATTCCTCGAGGGAATGGTCGTCGCCCTTCTTGTCCTTGCCGATTTCAACCGCGGGAAAATCGAATTTCTTCTCCCGGGCCTCCTCGGTGGTGGGGGCGGGATCGAAGGGAATCTCCTTGGTCAAACGAGCTCGCAGGTCGTCCAATTGCTTGGCGTAATGGGCTTCGATTTTCTTCCCAGCTTTCGTGAGAGGGACAAGTTCCTCCTCCTTGGCCGTCCCAAGACTTGCCATCCCGAGGGAAAGGATAATCAACCCGCCGTTGAATGCGTTTTTCAATTTCATGTCTATAAATTTGTTTGCGAGGCTTTGAGAGCTTTGGTCTGACACAGTCTACTTTTCATACTTTAAAATCCGAGAGCAAGCAGTTCAATCGCCCGGTTCACCCGTTTGCAGATCGATCTGTTTGCTTCCGTCCATCAATATACGTTGCAAGATACCATTTTCGGTCACCCAAAACAATTGTTCTCTTATTCCGCCTCCGTTCTGGGAGATTTTCCAACATTTTACAGGCTCGCCATCGCAGATGATGGTTTCCTTGCCGATCACCTTGACGAGATACTCTTTCTTGAGGTTCATTTCGCTTGCCTCCAATGCGAAATCATATCGGTAGGTCGCTCCTTGTACGCGTGGGAGTTGAGTGACGATACGCATGAATGCCGCCGAGGTGACGGTTCCCTTGGGGATTTCCATCATTCCATCTCGTGGTCCTTCAATTTTCGCCTGCCCGTCTTTGATGGTGGCCTTGAAGGTTGGAAACTCTTCGTCCCCTTTGCCTTTACACTCGATTTTTACGGGTGAAAGATACTGATCTTTCAGGCAGACTTGCATCATGTTCAAACTAATCGGCTTGCCTTCGATGCGAAGAAGAAACTCATCCGTCAAGATGACTCGGTCCCCAGTGAGCTTATTGCTCAAGGTGACAGATCCCATTTCTATCTTTTCCTCCTTTTTGATCAGAGTAAACTTATATCTTTGGGTTCCCCAGTTGACCTTTTCCACATTGAAATCCGGTAGAGGTTTCGCCTCGGCGAAAATTGACTCACCCAAGGTGAAAACAAGGAAAACGAGAAGAGTACGGTAGATTTTGTTTTTCATTCGATCTAGAAGCCTTGGTCCATCTCTATGTATTTTACTTCCGGGAGCGCCTTGAGGTTCGGAACGTTCCGCGAAGGGAATTTGGCGGCAAAGCCATTGATGATTCGAAGCACGCTTGGGGGAGAAGCTCCCAATTCTTTACAATGGCGCTCGGCGAGTTGTTGAAGGGTCTCTCCCCGCTTGGTTTTGCCGTCTGTAAATATCTCTTTCTTATAGACCACGATGTAACTGACCATGGCCGCGACTTTTGGCGCAGGCTTGGCTTTGGCTTGAAAAATAAGTTTTGTCCCGGCTATGGGCTTGGATAGTTCCTTCGGATCGGAAAGAAAAGAATAGGGCTCCTTATTGGGCCAATTCCATGTTTTGCCCAAAACGTAATGCCGAACTGGCAGTTTCGGGGCCTTAATCTTTACCGAGGCCTTGGCTTGACTGATGACCTGGATGGCCAGACCCGGGCTTCGCTCGAGTTTCGAAACAGCCAACAGATGAGTTGGGGTTTGGTAAACCTGGTCGATGCGGATTTTCCATCCGCCGTCGGGAACCGTCAGTTGAACGGAAACGGTCGATTCCTGGGCGTGAGCCAAATTGCTTGCTAAGCTGAACGAAGCAAAGGCTAAGATCGTGAAAATATTTTTCATGGCTTTCATAAGGTTGAGGACGAATTCATTCCTTTTTTCTAAAGTAGGTTTTCAAAAAAGAAGGGGCTGAAGTAGCTAAGGGTTAGTGCTTTGACTTGGAATGCCAGTATTTAAGCT
>JACNJI010000083.1 GCA_014382645.1 Verrucomicrobiota bacterium
GAAACGCCAATGGAAGGAAAGTCCTAATCTCCCCCATCGAGCAACCTGAAACCTTCAGGGCGGACGAGATGAACTTCCGCACGGCGATTGTGGAATTGAGGTCGACCGAAGACGCCAACAAAACAATCGGGAAATGGCTAACATCATCTTTTTTCGATGCAGCAGGATATCAGTCGCAACGATTTAATCACGGAGATAAAAGCTACCGATTGGAAATTCGACGCAAGCGATACCATTATGACTTCCACATGGAATTACTCGATTTTCGTTTCCTCCGCTATCCCGGTACGGATAGACCCAAAGATTTCTCAAGCGACATAAACATCCGGATTCCGGGAGAACCCGTACGGAAGACTCGCATTTACATGAACCACCCCCTAAGCCTACAGGGAAACACCTTCTTTCAGGCAGGATTTGATTCCACTACGGAAACGCAAACCAGATTTCAAGTCGTAAGCAATCCCGGCAGCATTTTGCCATACATTGGCGTCACTTTGGTGGGACTCGGTTTGGCAGTCCAATTCGGATTCCATCTGTTTGGTTTTGCCAAAAGAAGGAAGAAACAAATCGTTGCATGAGTACTGACCCTGAAAAGACCGAGACGGAGAGAGCGTCCTTCAGCGCCAAGGTCGCCAAGTGGACACCCATCGTATTGGTCGTAATCTTCGCGCTCTACGCCCTCAGCAAACTGCGTCCACCTCGTCACGAAGGGAATTTCGATCTGATCACCTTTGGAGGTTTGCCCGTGCAGGAGAAAGGGCGAGTTAAACCTCTCGACACAGTGGCCCGCAATGCGCTGTTGGTGATGCGAGGTAAACAAACCGTCCCCGACGGTCCCGACGTCGGTTACTTCGAAAAGCTTTTCTACGGGAAAAAATCACCTCGTTACCTTCCCGCAATTGAATGGTTCGCGGAGCTTACTCTTCGCCCCCAACAGGCCGACGGGTACAAGGTATTTCGCATCGATCATCCGGAGGTGCTGGGAGTGTTCGGCTTTGAACCGGGGAAGGAGAAATATTTTTCGTTTAATGATCTCTTCCACTCCGGAGAAATCCAGAGTCTCAGGGGCGAGATGGATCAGATTCTACAAGAAGTTAATGACTTCGTGGCAAACAATCCTGAAGCGACTGAAAAAGATCGGGATGAAATGCGCGAAAGGCTCGTGCCTCTATACGAAGAGACTCAAAAAGAACATGACGCACTATTGGCAAAGGTAACCGAAGTCGAGCGGGCTACCCGCTCCATCAAGCTCGGCGAGGACTTAAACCGAAACAACAAACTCGACGACGGAGAAGACCTCAACCAGAACAACAAGCTAGACCCGGGTCCCGATCCGAAGAAGTACACACCCTATCAACGCAACTTGGGGCACCTCTACGAATCCGTAACTCTATACGACCAACTCAAGAATGCTTTTTACCCACAAGCCAGAGCGGAACTCTTCGGTCCTTCTTACTCCAATGATCTTGCTGTTCTCGACCTGCGTAGGGAATTACTTGAACTAGGCGCCCTTAAAAACGAGAGCATGGCAATCGAAGCCCTTCGCGACAAACCGGGAGCTCTCAAGCAAATACAGGACTTTCAAGCTTCCGAGACATTCCTTCAAGGCCAAGCCCGGTTTGCGCCCTTGGGAATTCTTCCGCCGGCTAGTTTCGAGGGAACGGTAAGCATCGAAAATGGGAGTAACAAGCTCGTTGCCTCAAACGGAAGTCTCACGAATTTCCTAAGCACTCAAGACCAAGTAAAAATTGGCTCCTACTCCACGTTTCGGGGCATCTGGCGCGAAAACCAGTTGAGGGAAAAGCTCATCAAGTCGGTAGAGGGCGACGATTCAGCAACCCTCACAAATGTTCACGAAGGTCGCTACTGGGTCATCGACGTATGCTTCTACCTAGCTTTCGGCCTGATCGCCTACGGGTTCTTCCGGCGTTTGGAAAAGAAGAGGTCGCTTGGCCTGGCGGGGTTGGCTGCCGTTTGCATCTTTGCCGGTTTAACTTGTGTCTGGCAGGTTCTCTTCGGCGTCCCCTCGGCAACGACGGAGAACGTAACTCTTCACGACATAGACTGGATTTCACTTCCCGATTCTCTACTTGAGACCAGAGGACAATCCGCCAAAGGCGATCCGAGCAACGTTGGCAAGATCGACCCAATGGTAAAATCCTATGCCGACCTCTCGAAAACCTTTCAAGAAGGTGACCACGCCAAGTTCAACGGCATTGTAAAAAAGCTTTCGGACGATTTCGAAAAAGTCGCGCCCTTGCAGTGGCACGACTTCAAGAACCTTTCTCCCGAACAAAACTTTAATGCCGCCCAGCCTTTTGTAACATGCATGGCACTGTACCTCGTTGCTTTAATATTAGTTTTCCTCTCTTGGCTGATCTGGCAGGATCCACTTCAAAAGTCAGCGGTAGGAATTGCCTATGTTGCGCTCACTATTCACATCATCGGACTTTTGGTTAGGATTTGGATACAGGGGCGACCTCCCGTAACGAACTTATACTCTTCCGCCATTTTCATAAGTTTGGGAGCAGTGATCTTCGGCTTACTATTCGAGCGCATATATCGCAATGGGATAGGAACCGCGGCGGCGGCCATCGTGGGTTTTGTCTCCTTGATAATTGCCCACAATCTCGCCATGGACGGAGACACGATGGAAATGCTCCAAGCCGTCCTCGACACCAATCTCTGGCTTGCTACACATGTGGTGTGCATCACTCTAGGATATGTCGCAATGTTCGTAGCCGGAATTCTCGCAATTCTCTACATATTGCGAGGAATATTAGATCGACGATTTGACAAAAAGACAGCTAGCTCCATCTCATCCATGATCTATGGCGTCACCTGCTTCGCCGTAATTTTCAGCTTCGTCGGCACTATGCTCGGTGGGATTTGGGCAGATCAGTCATGGGGGCGTTTCTGGGGTTGGGACCCCAAGGAGAACGGTGCCTTACTAATAGTGATCTGGAGTGCAATAGTGCTTCACTCAAGATGGGGCGGGATAGCCAAAGATCGTGGGATTGCCGCCCTAGCCATCGGCGGAAACATTGTAACCGCTTGGTCGTGGTTCGGTACAAATCTTCTCCAAGAAGGCTTGCACAGTTACGGTTTCTCGGACTCGGGTTTCATCTGGCTAATGCGATTCATCGGACTACAGCTCTTCTTCGTTGCTATTGCCTATCTTCCAAAACGCCTATGGCGTAGTGAACTCCGATCGGACGCAAAGACCGCCTAACAGAAGTTCCGTCAGTTCTTCGACGAACTCGTCAAGGTCTCGAAAACTTCTCTTGCAGGACGACCGAAAGAGCAAGAAAAAGGAATTTCACAATTCTCCAAGGATCTTTCCAGAGCTGCTGTTTCGGTAAGCCTAACGAGAATCAAGTCTCTATTCATGTAATTGTTTAGAACAAACTTATCCACCTCGTCCTTGCGTAATTCCAATCTTCGAAACCATCCCCGCAAGGAATAACCCTTTTCGTCGATCCGGAGACGAGACCACTCGAACATTTGATCGAGGAGGCTGAGTACCCCAA
>JACNJI010000082.1 GCA_014382645.1 Verrucomicrobiota bacterium
GTTACCGAACCATGGCAGAAAGCGGCGAGCGACCGGGAATATATCAGGCTCCGTTTACCTGGAAATGGGTTCGTTTTCGTATTGGCTTGCCGGTAGATGCGACAGGCAGAATGTCCAACGGTGAGCAGTTCACAGATATCCGTGATTTCAAGAAACTTCTCGCCCACGATCCGGACCAACTTGCACGCAACCTCACGGTGAAGTTGTTGACCTACGCTACCGGTCGCAAGATTGGCTTCGCGGATCGGATAAGGGTCGAAGTGATTGTAAATAATTCGCGTAATCAGGGTTACGGATTCCGTTCATTGATCCATGCTGTGGCGCAGAGTGAACTGTTGAGAAAACCATGAATGAAGTGACGACGCGTAGATCCTTTCTCCGCGGTACCGGAGTAGCCCTGGCGCTGCCGGCACTCGAATCGTTGCATCCAGATAAGGCCGCCGCTGCTGCGTCTGCTGCAGCAGGCGGTCGACGCAAGCGAATGGTGGCCATTAATATCGGTTTGGGGTTGCATGCGCCCAATATGATTCCGGAAACGGCGGGGCGTGGTTTCGAATTACCGACCTATATCAAAATTCTTGGCGATTTCCGCGAGCAGTTTACTGTAATGTCAGGGGTTTCCCACCCGGAGGTGGGTGGTGGACACCTTTCCTATAAGTCCTATCTGACCTGCGCGCCCCATCCCAATAGCGCCGGTTTCCGTAACTCAATTTCTCTCGATCAGTTTGCTGCTGCAAAACTCGGGACAGAGACTCGTTTTGCCTCACTCTCGCTCAGCAATACAGGTCCCGGGCTTTCCTGGTCTCGTTCGGGAGTTGAGATCCCCACACTAACACGTCCGTCACATGTCTATAGAAAGCTATTTATCAAAGGCACCGCAAAGGAGGTGACCCATCGTATGCAGCGGTTGAAAGATGGCCAGAGCGTGCTGGATGTTGTCATGGAAAAGACCAACAGGATGCAGCGTCGACTGAGCGGCCGCGACAAGGAAAAGTTGGACCAATACTTCGAGGCTGTCCGTGAGGCAGAACGCCGACTGCATAAGGCCGAAGCCTGGGAACTCAAGCCGAAGCCCAAAGTCGAGGCCAAGGCTCCAGTGGATCAGACCGACTCTAAAGAAATGATTGAGCGTATGCGCCTGCTATACGACGTCATGCATCTTGCTATCCAGTCCGATTCGACGCGATTCATTACCTGTAATTTTCCAGGCATGAACTCGGTGCCTGTCATTCCGGGGGTCGACATCGACTATCACAACCTTTCGCACCACGCGAAGGATCCCGCAAAAATAGAGCAGCTGACCATTGTTGAATCGGCAGTGGTTAGTGAGTTCGCGGCGTTTTTGAAGAAACTCGACGAAAGCACGGAACCGGGCGGGTCTCTGCTGGATTCCACCATGGTGTTGTTTGGTTCCAATTTGGGCAATGCGAGCAACCATGACACCAAGAACATGCCCATTGTGCTCGCTGGCGGTGGATTTGATCACGGTAAGCATTTGGCGTTCGATAAAAAGGACAACTACCCATTACCTAATCTCTACGTGTCAATGCTTCAGCAACTTGGATTGGATGTAGACCGGTTTGGAACAGGCTCTACCACCATGCGTGGATTGAACATGGTTTAGGCGCTTGCAGACTGATCGGGCTACGGATGAGTAGCGTTTATTTTTAACATCGTATGGAGACTGGTTAAAAACAAGCGATTTGCTTAGGACCAAAACTGTTTGATCGGGCCGGTTTGATCGTGCCCGAATTTAGTCAAGCCGGTATCAAGCGCTCCATAGTGCTCGACCGGGTTGCCATAGGCGTTCAAGAGCGTGGTATACCAGTTGCCCAAGGTCTTGTGACCGGCTTGCCCGTAATTGGGCAAGCGGACGTATTGGCGGCGCAAGTCGACGCGCGTGTTGTCACCGGCCAGAACGACGAAGGGATACTCGGTTCCATGGGAATGGTGGGTTTCGCCACCGTCGGGAAAATAGAATATCATGGTGTTGTCGAACATCGTTCCTCCGGCTTCCGGCACACTCTTGAGACGGGTAACGATTCGATCGACGAGAGTCATGTGATGGGTACGGGCCAGTTCACGGATGGTCTCCGCCTTGAGACCGCCGATCACCTTGTTGTGGCCAACATCGTGCATGTTGACTTTTTCGCCCTCGATTCCGGGGATTCCCGTATAACTGTGACCCAACTCATCGACGGTAAAGGCTACGACGTTGGTAAGGCCCGAAATCAGGGTGCCCAGCAATACCTCGGTGTGGCCAACCTGACGGTCTATGGTCGTCAGGTCGGGATCGAGGTATTTCGGATCAAGTTTTGGCACGTGACGACGGATGACGTCGGACATGGCGTCGATCTTGCGGTTGCGTTCGCGGATCGCTTCCACCGAATCGGCATAATTGCTGACCTTGGCTTTCTCAAAACCGCCAAGAGATCCCGCAGCAGCGCCTTCGTTCTTGGCGACGAACTCCAGAACCTTGCGGTCCAGTTGGTATTGAGTCTTGGCGGACTGTTCCGTTGAAACGGACTTGAACAGTTCATCCATGGCGACACGGGGCGAGCCAAAGGCATAATTGGGCTGCTGCGGACCACGGGCCGAAAAACCGGTAGCCACGTCGTCCAGAGTGCCACGCGCATTGCCCCCTCCGAGAGGGAAACAGGCCAGCTCGATATGCTCGGCGGGAGAGGGAAAGAGTTTGGCCAACTCGAAGTCGACGGTGGCCCACTTGATGGAGCTGGGACGTTCGTTGGCCTTGAACACACCCAACGAGGAACACCAGGAATGATGGCCCGTCGTGCACATCTTGCCGGAGAGACCTTGCAGGATGGTGAGGTTTTCCTTGTGAGCGGAGAGGGGATCCATCCATCCGGGAAGGTCGTGCGAATCAAGGTCGAATTGGAAGGGCTCCTTGCGCTTTTCCTTTTCGAGGGTTTTCTCATCAAGACCGGGCGGCACCATTACCCGGGGCCAAAGACCGTTGCCCCGGTGCATGAAAATGAAGCGGGTGGGAGGCTTGGCGGGGTCGGCAGCCAACGGGGAACCATTTGCAAACGCCAAGGCGCTGGCTCCGAGGAGGGACTGCTTAAGGAAATCTCTGCGTGTGTTCATAGTGAATGCTCAGTTATTTACGGTACCTGAAGGAGTCGGAGGTTAAAAGGGAAATGATGACCTCTTTGAAACTTCCTCCGCTGCGCAGGTAGGCCTGATCGGCGTCAATGAGGGTTTGCGAGTCAGACATGAATTCGTTGCGTCCCATATAAAAACGAAACGCATGACGGATGATCGACTGTCGGACACGGGTCGACTTGGCCAACCTGTCGATCAAATCAAAGGCGTCGGAGACTTCGCCGTCCAGTTTCGAATCACCGGTGCCCCGCAACGCTCCCAAGGTGCTGACGGATTTGGTTTTATAGAGGTTGGCTCCGTTTTTCTTCTTTGCCTTGGCCAGGAGCTGTTCCTCATATTCCAAGGGCTCCTCAAGGCGATAGCGCCCGAAGTCGTCGAACACCTCGAATGGAAAAC
>JACNJI010000080.1 GCA_014382645.1 Verrucomicrobiota bacterium
TAGAACACGGGACTGCCGTGGCTGGTGGGCGTTGGTGTCGACTGCTTGCTCTCGTCGCCACACCCCCGCATCAGGACCTTCGATAGTTTGGCCGGAATGTCGGTGCTGTCCTCACTGAAAAGATCTTTCTTCCAGAGGATCTTCCCGTCCGCGATATCGAGGCAGATGAGGCTCCCCATTTCGGCCGTCACGAAGACTCGGTCCTTAACGACGATTGGCGAAGAATAACCACCGATATCGACTGGGGTCTTCCAGAGAATATTCTTGTTCTCATCCCATTCGGACGGGGGATCGATGTTCGGAAAATGACCGTTGCCGTCGAAGCGCCACATGATGTTCGACGGTCCGCTTGCCTTTAGGGGAGCAGGTTTCCCGTCGGACTGCAGGCAGAGGCTGGCGGCTGCGATGGCTGCGATGAGAGCCACACCCTGAATTGACCATCTCATTGCTTCGCCTGAATTTCTGCTGTGGAAACGCTGCCGATTACTCCGAATGCGTTGACCGTCCTCGCCTCTAGGCGGTTTGCTCCAGCGTGAACTACCCAATCAAATTTGTCGGTGGACGGATTCCATTTTCCACTGTCGGTACGGGCCTCGAAGCGTTTGAAGTTCGGCGTCAGGGTTTTCAGCGTGACCATCAGCTTGCCGTTTTCTGCTGTTAGAGTCATGGCAGATTGGCCAATCGGGAAATACGGATCCGTGGCGGGATTCTCCGGCAGTTTCCGAGTGTGCCACTGAGTGCCGTCACAGAGTTGATCCTTCACGATGAACATCCCGCCGTAGTCGTATCCGGAATCCGTGAGCCTGGTGTTGGTGATGTAGCCGATGAAGCCGTATTTATCGAGTTCGTCAGGATCGATGGTTAGGTCGCCGAAGCCGTCAAACTTGGCGAGCCAGATAGGCAGATCGGACTTCTTGTATCGCTTTCGTTCCTTCCCAACCACGATGGTGAGACCCTTCCCGTCGTTGTAAAACCAATCTTGGCGGATTTCCCACGCATTGAGCGGCACGCCGTCTTTTTCCAAATACATGTTGCTGGTCGGATCGAGCATCACCCACTTGCGATACTGGTTCGACCAGATCTCTGTGGTGGTGTGCTCGGTAGATCCGCCATTCTTGTTCACGCCTTGATGCCGGCGCAGAGCCAGTGCGCGATCCACCCAGCCTAGGCAGGCGGCGGTCGACACCATCACCTGCCCATACTGGGTGCAAAAGAAGCTGTGTCCCTCGTCGATTGCTTTCAATATTTCGTACGCACCTTTAGCCAGCGTCGATGGCCGGCCGAACTTTTTGAACTGGTGATGCGTCCAGTCCATCAGACGAACTTGCCGGTCGAACTCGTCTTTGCCGGGCGCGACTACTTTGTCCAACTCGTAGTGTTCGCGCAATTCCCTGAGTTTGGGGTTGCTGAAGGAATCGAATTTGAATCGCTGGGAGTAATCGCTTTGGAAGTAAGGCAGGTTGTCCAGCTTGGTGAGGATGGCGGTGTGGCCGTTGAGATCGAGGGGAGTGTCGAGTTGCAGTTCTTTCGCATAAGCCTGTGCGGTTATGGCCAGTTCGAGTGCGAGGAGCATGGCGGAAACGGGAATTACTTTCATTGGAGGGTTGGGTATAGTGTACAGTGACAGCTTGCTTGCTCGATGCTTAACGACAACTGGTCTTGGCCTCGGAATCATGAAACCGCAATTATGATCTGACAAGCGGACATCAAAACACAAGGGCAAGAGGTGCAAGCCTTTGGAGAATTGTCTTACCTATTCCGTGTCTCTGAAAGTGTGGCTTTATGTAAAGGTCTTCGAGATAGAGACCGGGTTTCCCCGCGAAGGTGGAGAAATTGTGAAAGAAGAGAGCGAAGGCTATGGGTTTGCCGCCCAGTTCCCCGAGCAGGGCTTCCGCCACGGGCTTCTCACGAAAAAGGGGTTTATGAAATTTTTCCTCAGTGGCCACACATTGGGGGAGCAGGTTTTCGTGCTCGGCTAATTCGCGAACCATGCCAAGAATGGCCTTAGTATCGGTGACGTCGGCAGCGCGTATTACAAGCGCCTCACTTCTTTAAATCGGAGAATTTTCTTTTGTCGTTCATGTCGATGGCCCACAATTTGGTGTGGGCTTTCCAAGCAAGAACAATGAGGCCCACTGCAAGGAGACCTGTATAAACCGGGACGCAGATAGCGAAGTACGCTCGTGTTGGATCGAGTAGTATGATGGTACAGTTGAGGGCGAGGAAATAGATGCGTATTTCCGTTGGGCCGATGCCGAAAAAGTAAATTTCAAATTCGTTTGTGGCGGCGAAGCAGAGGAAGGAATTAACCATGTAGCCGCTAGTGATGGCTAGAATGCCGAAGAACCACCAATCGAGGTTTTGCTGAGGCGGGGCAATTAAGGCATAGCCTATGATGAGGCCGCACTGAAAAACATAGTCCAGAAAATGGTCCATATAGAATCCCCATTTTACTAGTCCGGTGTTTCGAGTACGTCCAACGGCTCCGTCGAAGAGATCGGAGAGATATTGAAGAACGATGGCGAGCGACACTCCCCAGAACCAACGGATGTCCCCTGATTCCCGCACTTGCCATGCGGAGGCAATGACTAGGCTGGTCCATGGAATTGTGAGTAAGGTAAGATGGTGAGTTTCTAACCAAAAGGGCACGCGGTTAACCCATCTTGCCACCAACTTTTTTTCCAACGGGCCAAGTATCGATTCTCCCGCCTTGGCCGCGCCGCCGAATCCTTGCTTTTCCGTCATCCCTTACTTTTTATGTCGTAGCAGTAGAGGATGTTTTGAGCTCGGAGGTAGAGCTTTCCGCCCGCTACGACTGGATGTTGCCAACTGTTTTTTTGGTCATTTGGGATTTGGAAGGACCCTTTCTCCGTATAGCCTCGGGAGTTGGCTTCAACCAATTTCATCATGCCGTTTTGGTAGCGAAAGTAAAGGTGTCCATCGGCACAAGTTACGGCCGCCGATCCCATCTTGCGAATATCATTGTCGTTTACTTTCCATGTGATTCGGCCCGTTTTCATATCGAGACAAAAAGGTTCTCCCCTGTTGTGTCCATGTCCGCCATAGACATATCCGTCGAGCAGCACCATTCCTCCGTGGTGGTTCTGTAGCTCCTCGGCCGAATAGTATTTGATCTCTCGAATACCTGAAGTAGTTATCCGCAGCAAGGCGCTGCCGCCATCGCCGTAACCCGTGGAGGCGAAGATGTGGTCGCCATCCACGATGACCGAAGGGATGTTTGCAGTTCCGTTTGCGATCTTATTGTAATGCCAAAGGGGGCGACCGGAGCGAGCGTCAACGGCCAGAACGCCTCGACCGGTCATCTGTACATATTGCTTCTTGCCGCCAATTTCGACGATGGATACTGAACCGTAACCAGCGCCGTCTTTGCCCTTGGTCCCCATGTCGCGAGGGAAGGGGGTTCGCCAGATCTCTTGACCGGTTTTCTTGTCCAAAGCCACGATGGCGGCGTTTGGTGCGCCGGGACTGCATATAAGCCAAGAACCGTCGAGA
>JACNJI010000079.1 GCA_014382645.1 Verrucomicrobiota bacterium
CCCACTCGTTCGCCATGGCCGGGGACTGCAAAAGAACAGCCACCGACTCCCCTCCCCCCGGTTTCCGTTTCGGGGTGTAAGAACTGAAAGCCGGCAATCCCACGACCTCCAAGTCAATGGCTTCCTTGAAGCCATCTCGCCTTAGAGCCAAGACCTTTACGGGAAAAGCTTCCCCCTTGCGAATGGTTGGCGACTTGACAAATATGGGACTGGCATTTTGAGCCGGAGGAGGAAGCACGCCATAGGCCGCGAGACGAAAGTCGGGCGACTCCTTGCGGATGGAAAGCCGATAGACGTTCAAAGGATCGGACGAAGAATTGAAGAGGTCGTAGACGAGGATACGGTAATCTGCATCCGCGGAAGCTTCAAAACGTAAAGAAGGGTCGCGAGTCGAGATGTCGAAGATTTGTCCGCCAAGAGTCGAGGTGGTTTCCAGAGATTGTCCAATTTCCTTGGCCGTTTCATTGCCGTCGTCCTTCTTGGTCAACTGCTCCAGAAGGAGGAACGCGTGGGAAGGACGCCCTAAACGCTCGGACAGAATTTCTATGCGGTAAGTGTCCCCTTTCTTCGCGCTAAAGCGAATCCTGTCCTTGTCGGCGGAAGGATAAAATTTACCTACGAACTCGCAAGGAACGTTCACCACCTGAGCTTTTTCCGGAAGGTCATTGTCGGAGTCGGTCTCGTAAATCGGGTTCTCGACTCCGTAACCGATGAAAGCTGCGGTGGAGGTGCCTTGTGGTGACTTGAGCCTGTATTCCAGGTGGTCGAGAGCAGCCCGACGCGGATCAAGATAGTCCGTCAATGTCAGTTTCGCCCGAGCATCCCCGGCGGGAAGTTGAACCTGTATCTCCTTCTTCTCAAGAATCTTGCCGTCTCGAGTCTTCCATTCGGATGGTTGCCCACCGGGCAAGTTGCGTCCATAGACGGTAAATTTTGCATTCGTTCCTGCCTTACCCAAGGGAGGGTAGACCATATCGATACGCGCTCTAGTCGTAACTGAGAGGCGGTAAACATAGTCATCGCCACCCTTGTAGAGAAAATCGTTAAGTCGCACGAAGAAGTCCCCATCGGAGGAAGCGGTAAAATCCAACAAACCACCCTGAGGATCATTTTCGAGCTGTAATCCGGCAGCATTGTAAAGAGAGATGGAGGGCATGAGCTGGGAGTCTATGTCCTTGGTCGTAACCTCCGCCAATATCCGTTGGCCCTTTTTGGCGGCGAACTTGAACCAACCGTATTTACCTGCAGGAGCCTTTCCAAGAACCGTTTGCCCAAGTTCCATCTCAAAAGGTTTTTCCATCGAGGCACCTCCGGAGCCGGCTTCCACTTCGGGCAAGTCGCCTACGACAAAGGAACGGTAGTTCGATGCACCGAATTTGCCACCACCGATCCAAGCCTTGTGAATGCCAAGGGGTGCGTTTCCGGCGATTTTCACGAGGTATACATTGGGCACAATTTCGCCATCGTCATCCTTCTTAGGCTCTGCCTTAAGAGCATCATGGGAAAACTTCATCCACTTCAGGCCCTCCAGATCGACTCCGGCGATCTTCACCTCGACCTCAGTGCCCTGTTTGGCTGAGGGTGGATAGATTCGATCAAATCGAGCTGAAGGCAATTGTCCGAAAACAAGAGAAAAGAGAGCCGGAAAGGCAACAAAGGAGCAGATTCTAAGCATATAATTGATAGATATTCTTGAGCAAGTGCGAGCGAGTCAATGGAAACGCCTGAAGATTGTACCTTTTTTCAAGAGAGGTTGCTGCGAAAACTAGGAAAACAACTCGTCGATCGGTGTCCCGAATGGCAAAACGGGAACAGGACGTCCCCCATGATCGAGGTACTGCTTGGTGACGTCGATGCCGAGATGCCGATACATCGTCGCCAAAACATCTTGAGGTTTCACGGGACGCTCCTTTGGTTCAGCGCCCTTGGAATCCGATTCCCCGACGACCCGCCCACCCTGGATTCCTCCACCTGAAACGGAGGCGCTGAAGACATTCGGATAATGATCTCGCCCGCCGGTAGAGTTCACCTTGGGAGTACGACCAAATTCTCCCCAAGCCACGACCATTACATTGTCCGATAATCCACGATCTTCAAGATCCTGCAACAAAGCCGAATAGGCTTGGTCCCATCTGGGGAGAAATCCGTCGCGCATAGTTTCGTACCCTTTGACGTGCGTATCCCACCATCGAAGGTCAACAGTCACGAGACGTACGCCGGCCTCCACTAATCGTCGAGCCAAGAGCATGCGCTGACTCCATGCGGGCACGCCGCAACGATCAGGCGTGGGAGCCTTGTACTCGGGCATGAAGCCGTAACGCTCCCGAAGAGCGCGAGGCTCGGCATCCAAATCGAAAGCATCTCGAGCCTTCGGGCTTGTCAGGATATCAAAGGCTTGTTGGTTGAAACCATCGGCTGCTTCCATCGAACCGGAAACGTCGACCTCTCGCCGAATGTCGTCAAAAGACTTTAGAAGTCCCTTACGGGAATCAAGTCGGTTAAGAGAAAGAGAATCTCCCAAGGAGAAATTTGGTAGATTGAAGGGACCTTCGACGGCAGGATCGGCCTGTGTCTCGAACGCGGCGTATTTTTTCCCCAGGTAAGCCGGGTCGACACCGGGCAGACGCTTGGGAATCATAACGTAGGGAGGCAATTCGGGATTCTAGTGCCCTTGTTGCTCAGCTACGATCGAGCCGCAGCTCGGATAATAGTTCTCATTAGGGTTTCCCTTGTTTGGCGGATACCCCGTGAACATTATCTGGTCGCCGGCGGAATGCCCTGCATCGGTATGGTAGAGGCTTCGAATAATGGAAAATTTGTCCATCACCTTGGCGCACTTCGGCAAGAGGTCGCAAATTTGTATGCCGGGCACGTTGGTGGACATCGCGCCGAAAGCTCCACGGTAATCCTGTGGAGCGTCTGGTTTTGGATCCCATGTCTCGTGCTGACTGGGGCCTCCCCGCTGCCACAGTATGATGACGGACTTCTCGTTGGAAGTCTTTGCCGCATCAGCAGTGCTTTCGGCCTTTAACACTTGGGGCAAGGAAAGCCCCGCCATGCCCAAGGCGCCTGCCTTGACGAAACCACGTCGGTCAATCGCAAGGTTTCTACGAAACTCTTCGCAACCGAATGCGATGGCGTTCATAATTTTTTTCTACAGATCCTTCCCGTCTCTTAAAGTTGCGGTTGGATTTCCTTACAGATTAAATAAGAATTCCTTGGTATTGAAGAGGGCCCAGACGACGTCTTCGTAGGCTTCTTTCTTCGCCACGGGCTTTTTCACACCTTTATCGTCCTCAATTTCTCTATTAACGTAATTCACGGCCATTTTCAATTCCCCTTCTTTGGGTGCCCGGGAAAAGGCTGCATAATAGAGTTCTTCGATTTTTTCCTCGTCCGTCTTGTCCTTGTCGTTGGCCAACTTTGTAGCACGACTGGATCCATTGGTAAGCTTGCTTTGGATATCCTTGGAGTTAATCAAGTGAAGGCTCTGGGCCAAGCTGGCGTCGCCCG
>JACNJI010000307.1 GCA_014382645.1 Verrucomicrobiota bacterium
GTCATACTAGTCTTCTTTTGGATTTCCTATCGTCGCAGCCAAAGTCAATTTATGGGTGGAGGATTCTTGTCTGGATTTGGCAAAAGTACCGCCAAACGATATGACAAAGAGGAACATCCGATTACCTTCAAAGACGTTGCCGGCCAAAAAGCAGCCAAAGCCGATTTGTTAGAAATCGTCGAATTTTTACAGTCACCTGAAAAATATCAAAAACTCGGTGGACGAGTCCCCAAGGGTGTCCTCTTAAACGGCCCCCCGGGGACCGGAAAAACGTTATTAGCTAAAGCCGTAGCGGGTGAAGCTGGTGCACCGTTCTTCTCCATCAATGGATCAGAATTTATTCAAATGTTCGTCGGCGTAGGTGCCAGTCGCGTACGCGATCTATTCCAAAAGGCTAAGGAAGCTGCGCCATCTATCATCTTCATTGACGAAATTGACGCCGTGGGTCGTCAACGCGGTGCTGGAGTAGGTGGAGGACACGATGAACGTGAGCAAACCCTCAACCAAATCCTAAGTGAAATGGATGGTTTTTCCACCACGGATTCCGCAATCGTAATCGCCGCGACAAATCGGCCCGACGTATTAGATCCAGCACTCTTGCGACCGGGCAGATTTGATCGACATGTCACCGTTGGAATGCCCACACAAAAAGGACGGGCTGGGATTTTTAAAGTGCACGTTCGTGAAGTCCCGCTTGCCGACGATGTTGACGTCGATCGACTAGCCTCAGGCACAGTTGGATTAACTGGCGCGGACATCCGTAACATGGTCAATGAAGCGGCGTTGTGGGCGGCTCGCCACGACAAAACTTGTGTCGACATGTCCGATTTCGATTACGCACGCGACAAAATTCTAATGGGCGCCAAACGTGAGGAGGTTCTCACTGCGGAAGACAAGGAGAAGACGGCTTACCACGAGGCTGGGCATACGCTTGCTTCTTGGTTCCTTAAAGGTGCCGACCGAGTGCATAAAGTAACAATCATACCACGTGGACGCTCGCTCGGTTCAACGCAAATGTTACCCGAAGAAGATCGAGTCTCCATGTCTCAGACACAACTTGAAGACCATCTTGTTGTGCTACTTGCCGGACGCGCAGCGGAACATCTGATTTACGATGAGACAACCGTTGGCGCCGAAAACGACTTGGAACGAGCAACTTCAACAGCGCGACGCATGGTAACGCGGTGGGGAATGAGCGAAAAACTGGGCCCCGTAAACTACAAGCTCTCAGACGAAGATCCATTTTTGGGGCGCGAAATCCACGCACAACGACAGTTCAGTGAACACACAATGGAGTTGATTGATAAGGAAGTGGCTAACTTTTTACACCGCGCCTCTCAACGGGCAGGTGAATTCCTAGTCGAATACCGCCAACAACTGGAGCTCGTCACCTTGGCCCTGCTCGAACGTGAAGAACTATCGGAAAATGAACTTACTGAAATCATCGGCCCATCCGTTCACCCTATTCCAGAATCACTTTCCACCGACGTTCCTGTCGAGGAGTCCGACACCCAGTCATCAAACTCTACGGGGCTTGGAGATAATACAAACATCGACAGTGAAACCATCTCGACTCCAACGTCTCAGGAGTTAGTTCAATCGGAACTCGCAACCTCTGAACCGACATCCGACACCACACAAATGCCCTCGGACTCGGTCGCAAATACAGTTGATCCGTCCAATACCGATGAGCCCGACACCTCGGACCCGGCAACCACGTGAAGAAAAGCTTGATCCTTTACTGTGCTACAGGTGCGATCGATGGCTAACAACAAAAAACCGAAAAAGATCCGAACGGCGCTTAAGAAACGACATCAGTCCCGTCAACGAACCGGAAACCTTACCCGAGAATTTCAGCAACACGGGTTTGAAGACGAGTCGCCGGAAAACTGCGAACGCATTTCCGGAAAAGGTGATCTTACGAGGCACCGCACCGTGGTCGGAGTTACCGCCAACACCGATGACACGGGGTTGCAGGTTCACCTGAATGTCGACGACACAGAAACGCTAACCGGACGTGTGCTGCGAGTACACGGACTGGAAAGTGTCGTGCTGGCCGAGGACGGGATTGAATACCGCTGCGCCATCCGCGGACTGTTGAAAAACAGGGATACCGACCAGCGAAACGTTATTGCCACCGGTGATCGCGTTACAATTCGACCCGAACCGATCTCCAATTCAATTGACATACAGCAAGGACTAATTGTTCGTGTCGAACCCCGCTATGGCGTCATTAGTCGTGCGAGCCGAGGTCAACAACACGTCATCGTCACCAATGTTGATCAAATTGTGATTGTTGCCAGCCTGGCTGAACCCGACCTAAAACCCAATCTAATTGACCGATTCTTAATTACCGCCGAACGCGTAGGCTGTCATAGCATCGTCTGTTTAAACAAGACGGATTTGGTCGATCCGGCAGAATTACAGCCCCTAGCTGGAGTTTACGGCCAGCTAGGGTATCATACGCTTTTCAGTTCCACGACTTCTGGGCGAGGCATCGACGAACTTCGTGCGCTGTTACGAAATAAACAATCGGTGATTGTCGGGCAATCAGGAGTTGGGAAGTCGTCGCTGTTAAACGCTATTGACCCCAAACTTCGATTGGAAACCGCGGTCGTTAGTAAGGATAATCAAAAAGGGAAGCATACCACAACTGGCGCATCACTGATTGCCATACAATCGGGTGGCTTCGTCGTGGATACGCCTGGAATCCGCCAGTTCCAACTTTGGGATGTGATCTCCGAGGAAGTAGCCGGGTTCTATCGGGAAATCAGACCCTTTATCAATAAATGCAAGTTTCCTGATTGCACCCACGTTCACGAGGCAAAATGCGGTGTAAAACACGCCGTTGCCGATGGTCTGATTGATATACGACGATATGATAGCTACTGCCAAATACGAGATGACGATTCTATGCGATAGAAATCGTCGACCATTTCTTCTAAAGGCTTCAAATTGATGTTACCTGTAAAACGCCAGCTAAACAATATAACCATTCTGCTGACATTTTTTTCCGTGTTTGCGATTCCACTAATGGCGACGCCACCCAATATCATCGTGATAATGGCGGACGATTTGGGTTATGGCGACTTATCTAGCTACGGAGCGAAGGATTTGCAATCCCCGCATATCGACCAACTGGTAAAACGAGGGTTGAAATTTACGGAGTTTTACGCAAATTGCCCGGTTTGTTCGCCGACTCGAGCTTCATTCATAAGCGGTCGATATCCGGAGCTAGTTGGCGTACCTGGAGTAATTCGTACCCATCCGGCAAACAACTGGGGTGAATTAACGCTAGGGATCCCTACCGTGGCATCACAACTCCAAGCCGTGGGGTACCAAACCGCACTCATCGGCAAATGGCATCTTGGTCTCTCTGAACCGCATTGGCCCAACAACCGTGGGTTTGATTTCTTTCACGGCTGGCTTGGAGACATGATGGACGATTACTATACACACCGACGCCATGGAATTAATTACATGCGTCATAACACCGACGTC
>JACNJI010000078.1 GCA_014382645.1 Verrucomicrobiota bacterium
GTCGGCCACGAACGCGGTGGTGTTGGTACGCCACTGTGGGTTCACCCACAAGACCTCCTCCACATACAGCAACGGCCCGGTTTTTTAACCCAATTTGCGGACCGTGAGATTAGGCAAGAATCCACCATGATCGATCTCGGTTACCTCCAATAGGTCGCCCGCCAAGGCCTCGGTCATAGTGAGGTATTCAGGCCCTTTCTCTTCAGCCAACCCGACCAAAGGAGCCACCGACATGTTGAGGAAATTCTTGAGTCTTCCCACCTTGAGGGATTCAACCGCTTGCTCGATGACCGCGGCTTCCGTAATCTTCTTTTTCACCTGTTTCGGCTTCTGCACAGCAACGCTCGACTGTTTCGACTTTTCTGCTTTCGCCGGCGTGGATGCCGGATGTTCACTCAATTTCTTTTCGTTCTTTTTTTCCATCATATTTTTTTCCTCTTCGTTGTTCTCGTTAACTTGAGGTAGGGAGACGCCGATCCCACAACCGAAGGCAAAGCTCGGAAGCCAAAGACGGCAAACTCCGCGGGAGATCACTCCCGACCGAAGGAAATCCAGGTGGAATCGATATGTGTTAGAAAGCGGAATTCCTCGACAAGAAGAACTCCGAACCCATCCGAAAAATCAAATTCCCCACACCCTGAAAAATCTCATAACCTACGCGAAGCAAATCCTCCGCAACACCAATAATCACTCTTTACAACCAACCCTTTCTCTTACCTTTGAAATAATCCGAGCGTCAATATTCGCGCAGCATTACGTCCCTGTCAAATTTCCTGACGATTTTTTTTGAAATTTCTTCAAGTCAGCTTTATTTCCCGGATCCGGTGATCTCGATCGGGACAATAAGCATTGTCTGTTCGAATGCGTTTTGTCAGTCCTTTGACCCAACAATGGAAAACGCGGAAGACGGAACACACCTCCCAAGGGAGATTGCCATCATCGGTGGAGGAGCCGCCGGTTTTTTTGCAGCAATCACCGCAGCGGAAGGAAACCCGAACGCAACAGTCACCATATTCGAACGCAGCGGCAAGTACCTAGCCAAAGTAAAAGTCTCAGGAGGCGGCCGCTGCAACGTCACCCATAGTTGCTTCGACCCCACGGATCTCGCGACCCACTATCCCCGAGGGTCTCGAGAACTCCGTGGAGCATTCCATCGCTGGCAACCCAAGGATACGATAGACTGGTTCGCTTCACGCGGAGTAACCCTGAAAACGGAAACGGATGGACGCATGTTCCCCGACACCAACGACTCCCAAACAATCATAGACTGCTTCATGGATACCGCCTGCGAAGCGGGTGTTCGACTCCGCCCCGGCACAGGACTCAAAAAGTTGCAGAGCCAAGAAAACGGAACCTTTTCACTGGAACTTAGCGACGGCACGCTTGCCCAAGTGGACGCAGTCTGCATTGCTGCGGGCTCTCTCAAGTCATCTCCGCTCACGCATGCCATAGAGACCCTCGGTCATACGATCGAGCCACTCGCTCCTTCCCTCTTTGCATTCAACCTCGCGGACAAACGGACGCACGAGTTATCCGGGCTTTCCGTGCAAAACGCCGGAGTCAAGGTACTGCCGAACAGCCCCGAGCAAGTGGGTCCCATCCTCATAACCCACCGAGGATTAAGCGGCCCCGCAATCCTGCGACTTTCAGCATGGGAGGCCCGCAACGTGCAGGAACTGAACTACCACTTCGACATTGCCATAAACTGGCTGGGGAACCAGTCCAAAGATCAAGTTCGAGAACACTTCGCCAACTTGCGAGAAAGGGAAGGAGAAACCTTGGTCAAAAGCAAAATATTCGAGGTGATCCCTCGTCGTCTTTGGGAGAGAATCCTGCAAGCCGCAAAAGTAGGCGACTCCACTCAGTGGGCGCAGTTGTCGAAGCAATGCGAGACGGCATTGACGACCGAACTCACCGCCGCTCGATTCCATGTTGTAGGCAAGACCACGAACAAGGAAGAGTTTGTAACCTGCGGTGGCGTTCGCCTCAAGGAAGTCGATTTCCGCCGAATGGAGAGCCGAATAGTCCCCAACCTATTTTTCGCAGGCGAATGCCTGGACATCGACGGCATCACAGGTGGATTCAACTTCCAATCCGCATGGACAACCGGCCGTATCGCGGGCTTGGCCATGGCGGAATAACATACCTGTCAACCCCGCGCGGCTCGGCGCTAAAGTTTCTTACGAGAGGAAAAAATATCCTCCGACAAGAGATCGCAGGCTCGAGAAGCAATCAAGTCCGGGAGTGATCTGCTTTGCTTAAAGGTGAACAAGAGCCCGAACCAGACTCACGCGTACAACTTCGCGTCCGAGGCTTGCCACCTGGCCAGCGAATCGACAACTTTACGCCCACCTATGAATCGTTCCGCCATTTTTCTTCTTCTTGTCGCAAACTCGCTATTCGGCCAGCAGCCCCCCTACGACGTCTTTCCCGAGGCGAAACCGCCCTATCATCGGGTACGACACGAAGCCTCCGAGGAGCCCGGGAAACTGATTTTCCCGGTCAACTACACGATATGGATTCCACCCGGCGTAACAACCGTGAGAGGAGTCATCGTACACCAGCACGGATGCGGGGAAGGCTCCTGTAAGTCGGGCCTTACGGGAGCGTTCGATCTTCACTGGCAAGCCTTGGCCAAGAAACACGACTGCGCCCTCCTCGGGCCCTCCTACGAGCAACCGGGCAAAGCCGACTGCCAAATGTGGTGCGACCCGCGGAACGGTTCTGGAGAAGCCTTCCAAAAAGGCCTGACCGACCTCGCGAAACAAAGCGGGCATCCCGAACTGGCGAAGGTCCCGTGGGCACTCTGGGGACACAGCGGAGGCGGCCATTGGGCGGGAGGCATGGCGCTACTCCATCCCGAGCGAGTCGCCGCCGCATGGTTGCGCTCGGGAGTTCCCCTGCTGGAACCGAACCCCCAGCGCATCTCCATCAAGCCGCATATTCTGAAAAAGGCCGCCCTCCAAGTGCCGCTCATGTGCAACCCCGGAACGAAGGAAGGCGTAACCGTAAAGGACGGACGCTTCGCCAAGGTTTGGCCGGCCAACGAAAGCTTCTTCACCCGGGTGCGTCGCAAGGGCGGGCTCATCGGAGTATCGGTCGATCCCTTGTCCGCTCACGAGTGTGGCAACCAGCGCTACATGGCCATCCCCTGGCTAGACGCTTGCCTTACCGCCCGCTTGCCCAAACGCAGCGGAACCCCGCTCAAGCCCATGCCCACGGGAGGAGCATGGCTGGCTCCATTGCTGGGGGCCAAGGCCGTGCCGGCCGCAAAGTTCAAGGGCGATTCGACAAAGGCAATCTGGCTGCCGAACCAGGCCGTGGCCAAGGCGTGGATGCAGTACGTAAAGGACACCAAGGTGCCCGACGCCACGCCACCGCCCGCCCCCACCAACCTTAGAATCAACGGGAACCGACTAAGCTGGGAGGCCGAGGGAGATCTCGAAAGCGGCCTCGCCGGATTCATCATCGAACGCGACGGCGCAATCGTGGG
>JACNJI010000076.1 GCA_014382645.1 Verrucomicrobiota bacterium
TGCGTCGTTGGAGAATGCGGCCCGCTTGAATCCTTGAATCAGGACACCGACGAATCCACCTGTCACGGCTTGCGGGTTGGAGGCCTCGCTGAAGATTAGGGCGAATGCTCCGGGAATCTCGTTGATTCGGGCGACCAGCACTACGAGGGCGGCCAATACGTATATTCCGCACATCAACGGCACGATTTTAGAGGTAACTCGGGCAATGCTGCGGATTCCTCCGATAATAACGAGTGCCACGAGTCCCGCGACTATTAGGCCAAAGAGCCAACCGTATCCTTGGGCCCAGCTTTCTTGCGGGCCACCCGTGACGTTTACGAACTGGGCGAAGGCTTGATTTATCTGAAACATGTTTCCACCGCCGAGAGAACCTCCCACGCACATCACCGCAAAGAAGATGGCGAAAGTCTTTCCCGTCCGTCTCCAACCTCGTTTGGCCAAACCATCTCGAAGATAGTACATGGGACCTCCGTAAGTCCGACCGTCTTCGCCAAATAGGCGATATTTCACACCAAGGGTGCACTCGACGAACTTGGAGGACATGCCAAGCAATCCTGCGATGATCATCCAGAACGTCGCGCCCGGGCCGCCCAGGCTAATCGCAACGGCTACGCCGGCTATATTGCCGAGCCCCACCGTACCCGACAGGGCTGCAGATAGCGCTTGGAAGTGGGAAACTTCGCCCTTGTCGGTAGGGTCGGAGTACTTGCCACGCACGATGTCGATCGCGAGCCGAAAGAACCTGAAGTTTGCAAAACGCAGATAAAGGGTGAATATGATGGCACCCGCCACTAGCCATAAAACTACGACAGGCACGGTGGCCTGACACGGCACGACGAATTCGCCATTCGCGGCCGATCGCCAATTGTTTTTGGATCCCGCTCGATTCTCCAGTGGACGTATCTTGGGCAATTCCCCCTTAACGCGAAGATGCGTGGACCTTTTAACTAGCTGTTGTTGCAGGTTTTCAATGGTCAGTCCCGCATGGACTTCCAAAAGGATTCCATCCTTTTGCGTTACAGGAGAGTAATTGAGATCTTTGACGGAATCCGCAAGTATCTCGAGTTGAAGGTTGGGTACTGCGGGAGCCCAAAAGACTAGGGAAGAAATTGTGTCGGTAATGGGGGCGATAAAACTATTGATGCGTTGATCCAGAGAGGGTTCTGTGCTTTTCGCGGAGGGTATCGCCTGCAATTCCAGTTTGAAGGTTTTTTCGTCTTGTTTGTCGTGAGTGATCCGGATACGAAAATCATGTCCTCGAATCGTAGCGGTTGATGAGGAGGCACCTTGCTTCTTTTGCTCCGAAGGAATGGTTTCTTCGATCGAGGCATTTGTCTCCACCGTAACGATCTTCGTACCATTTCTCTCCCCAAAAACAATGGATGGAATGGATAGAATTAGGCACGAGAGAACCAGAAGGGATGACTGCGGATTTGAGCGGAATCGATTCATTGAAAAAGTCCTGAGTTTGGCTGGCTGGTCAATTTGTCTTTGACAATCACCTTACCTCCGATGCAAACGCAAGGTTGAAGATGTCTCAACAGTATTCGGGAATTTCAGCCTTTGCGCTTTTATTGTGTCTACCTTGGATAGATATATCTTAGCCGAATGGCTAAAGGTCTTTGGGCTCAGCTTAATCGTATTGATTGGCTTGCTCGTCCTTCAGGATGCCGCTAACCATGCGGGCGATTTTCGCCAAGGGCTTGCGGGGGCGGGCGAAGTTGCCTCTTATTACGCGTGGCTGATTCCCAGTTACCTCCCTTGGCTTTTACCGATAGCTCTCTTTGTTTCCACTTTGTTTGTCGTCGCGACTCTCCGTCGAAACAATGAAATCGCGGTATTGCGAGCTTGCGGTGTGAACGTGTTGCGTCTTTCGAGGTCTCTTCTTGCCGCTTCTCTTTTGCTTTCGGCTCTTAGCTATGGATTAAACGCAAAATGGAGTCCTTTGGCGATGGAGAAGGCTCAAGGGCTTCTTGAGGTTCTACGTGGGAAGTCCGATCATCGGAATTTCATTTCCAATGTCGAGATGTCTCCACCGAATACAGGTCGTCGCTGGTTTTTCCGGAAGTTCTATTCCGTCACTTCGACAGGGGAGGGCGTTCACTTGTATTCCCGAACTTCGGGGGGACGTGATTCCTTCCGCATTCGAGCGGAGGAAGCCTTTCGCGAAGAAGATGGTTCTTGGCGCTTCCTTAATGGTCGTTTCATTGGTTTTGCAGGTCCTCGTGGACTTCCCGTTCCTTCCGAATCGGGAGAAGGCTTGATTTGGGAGGCGGAATTCGCTCAGCAAGCTTCCCCTACGGATGGGTTTTCGTCCATACCGATCCTCAACAAGCAATTCTCGAGCTTGCGCTTGCCCGACGTAAGGGAAGACCCGGAACCTTTTCTGCTGATGAGAAAGAAGCCAAGTGCACTTTCCATACGGGAACTGAAAACAGTTGTCGCTGCATTCGGCGCGGCCAAAGGAAATGCGGCGGTTCGTCCTTATGCTATTCGCATCGGGCATGCGTTCTGGGCGTCTCCGGGATGTCTTTTGGCAGTGGCGTTGGGCATTCCCTTCGCACTTGTGGGCGACGGGCGTTCCGCCGCGGCGGGAGCGGCTCGTGCCATGGGCTTGTTCTTGGGCTATTACGTCGCAAGGACTATGGGTGATTCTTTGGGCGAAGCGGGCATTATTCCAATAGAATGGGCGGCTGGTGTTCCCGTTCTACTTTTGGGAATTGCAGCGGTTTGGCTTTTGTGGCGGGTTCGTTGAACGGCGAAGGTTACTCCACTTCTCGCAACTGTATGCTTTCGACGACCTTGCCGTGGGCAAGCACGTTCGTGACGGTTACCAACTGGTCTCCCTTTTCTACCCATTCGCCGGATTGCAGATGCTCGATAGCGTTTAATATCGTTTGTTCGGGATCCTCGGAGAATTCCATGAAAAAAGGTTCGATACCCCAGTGCAACCGAAGGCGAAGGTGTACGCCTTTTACGTCGGTGAACGCGAAAACGGGAGCGCCATTTGGCCGGAGGGCCGCCAGCTTTTCCGCCAAGTCCCCGCTTCGCGTGAATACGAGGACAGCCGAATTTTCCAGTTTCATCGCCAACATCGCGGCCGAACGAAGCATTTTTGCCTTTGGCCGAAAGAGTCGCAGTTCTTCCGTTAATCCCGGGGTTATTTCTTGTTCTATCCTTCCGGCAATACGGTTGAGAATGCGAACGCACTCCACGGGCCTTTCACCCTGGGTCGTTTCCCCGCTGAGCATGAGACAGTCGGCGCCTTCGTTTACTGCATTGGCGATGTCGCTGATTTCCGCCCGAGTGGGTACGGGGGAATCAATCATGGATTCCAGCAAGTGAGTGGCCACGATTACCGGTTTGCCCAAAGCGAGGCACTTACCCACGGCGCGACGTTGAATGATCGGCAATTCCTCATAGGCGCATTCGATGCCGAGGGCGCCCCGAGCCACCATCAACCCGTCCGCAGCCCGACCGAGTTCATCGCGCT
>JACNJI010000133.1 GCA_014382645.1 Verrucomicrobiota bacterium
GGGTGGGTCCTTCGACGAGTGCAAGGTTGAGCGTGGATTGCTTCCTCTTGATAGCTTGGCCGGTGGCCGTGGGCAAGAGACCGAGGTCGATCCTCTTTTTGATGGTGTCTATTTGTGGTTGCGGCAACTTTTCCTTCTCACGGGGCATGTATGGTTTTTCCAAACGAGCCACGAGTTTGTAAAGATAGCTGTTTGCTCCGTCACCGGGCACTACGGAATCCCCACTACTTCCGCCCGACAAAATGCCAGGCATACTGGTTAGATCTAGACCGCCTTTAGCCTTGTCGGGGTTGTGGCAGGAATTGCAGGACTGTTCGAAGAGGGGGTAGATGTCATCTTGGAAATTCGGTTTTTCAGGGGTGCCGTAAACTCCTTGAAAAAAAGCTGAAAAGGACAGACTGACGGTAGCAATAAATTTATAGTTCATTCCTAAAGGCTTTACATTTTACGAGTTCTTTTAAGCGGCTTCTGTCTAAGCCCGAAATATTAACGCTAAAGTCCAAAGACTAATGGTTGAAGATGAATTCCTTCGAATTGAGCAGAGCCCAAAAAGCGTCTTCGAGGGCTGATTTCTTATCTTCGTCACCGTTGATCGCTGCCAGCAAATTGGCGCTTTCCGATTCTCTAGGCATTCGGGAGAGGCAACGAACATAAAGATCCTCAAGTATTTCCTTTGGATTCGTTCCCTTGTCCATCATCGTCTTAACGATGTTCCCCTGTACGATTCGTTTATTGGCGACATCGCCATTCAGGAGGTGGAGGGCTTGCGACAGGTTCGGTTCCATCTTCACTTCGCAGGA
This sequence comes from Verrucomicrobiota bacterium, assembly GCA_014382645.1. Classification (GTDB taxonomy): domain Bacteria; phylum Verrucomicrobiota; class Verrucomicrobiia; order Opitutales; family Seribacteraceae. The sequence goes on from JACNJI010000133.1 coordinate 801, forward strand.
GCAGACGGTTTCGCGGGTTGCCCGACCGAAGGTGGTCAGGAAGTAGTTGGATACGCGTCCATCGGCAATTTGCACAGCCCGGGCACCAAGGGGTAGTCCTTGGAACTTGTTCTTGGTATTGGTGACTTCCGAGATTGCGTCCAAGAGGATTTCTGCACGCATGCGCCGTAGCTTTGCTCGAGCGAAATTGCGGGTATCGCCTTCATTCGTCTCATTCGATTGTGAAGACAGTTGGTAGGTTCGAGAATTACAGACATCCCGTACCAGTTTCTTGAAATCGTAATTGTATTCAGTGAAACGTCTTGAAAGTTCATCGAGCAGTTCGGGATTGGATGCAGGATTTGTCACTCGAACGTCATCGACCGGATCAATGATGCCTTGTCCGAAGAAGTGAGCCCAAACTAGGTTTGCTAGATTGCGTGCGAAAAAGGGATTTTCCGGTGAGGCGATCCACTCGGACAGGATCACTCGGCGATCCTGTCCGGATTTAATTTCAGGTGTTTTTCCGCCAAGAAACTTCGGCGGCATTGGTTTCTTGAGGACGGGGTGGTTTGTTTCGCCGCTTCGACGATTATAAATGATCGACTCGCGAGGGTCGGCGGCTTGCTTGCGACCTACTTGGGAAAAGAACGATGCGAAAGAATAATAATCGTTCTGTGTCCAGCGGTCGAAGGGGTGGTTGTGACATTGAGCGCACTGGATGCGCATGCCCATGAAGACTTGAGCCACGTTTTCCGACATTTTCAGGGTATCGCGTTCGATTTGGTAAAAATTCGTGGATGGGTTTACGAAAGTGCCTCCTGTGGCAGAAAGTAGTTCACGTACGATTTGGTTCATCGGCACATTGTTGGCGATGCGATCCTTCAGCCAGTTGAAATAGAGCAGTGTCGACTTGTAGCTCATTCCGTTGTTGTCGTCCGTGCGAATCTGGAGCAATTCGGCAAACTTCATGACCCACATTTCGGTGAAATCTTTGCGTTCCAGAAACTCGTCTACAAGTTTTGCCCTTTTCTCTGGCGACTTGTCGTCCATGAACTTCTTGTAAGTTTCGGTAGATGGCAAGCTGCCCGTTACGTCCAGTGAAACCCGTCGAAGGAACACCTCGTCGGAGCATAGCGCGGAAGGTTCTATGCGAAGCTTATGCAACTTGTCGTGGACTAGTTTGTCTACATAGTTGTTTTCCGCCAGTTTCGGGCGTTCGTATTTCAGGTTGTCGGGAATGACTACGAATTGGGCCCCGACGGTGAAGACGTTGAAGCGGGCTGTAATAAAAGCCTCGCCTCGTTTCCCTGCTGTAACCAAGCCATGTTCGTCGATGGCAGCGGATAATTCATTGTTCGATTGAAAGACTGTGAGGGGAGTGATGTCCCGATCGGTGCCATCAGAGTAGCGGGCGATGACAGTCATCCTCTGAGTCGCCCCCGCACCTTCCATTAATCCGTTTTTTGGGAGAATTTCAACGCTTATGGGCTTGGCGATGTCCTTGGGGTCGTTGAGTGCGCCGTCTCGAAGCCACTGGACCAATGTGTTCCAGTGGCCACTATCCTTTTCGAAACATTTCCCTCCAGTGTGCGGGACGGCTTCAATCGGTTTTTCCACCAGCATGCTAGCTTCTGGTATGGCAAGGTTTACGCGCCGGGTTCCCAATTCACGAGTAATCCTGTAGTGATCACCCTCGGGGTCGTAACCGAAGAGGGAAAGCATAAACCCATCCTGACCTCGAGCCGACCCATGACAGGATCCGGTGTTACAACCGGCCCGCATGAAGACAGGCATGACGTCTAGTCTGAAGCTAACCTGGCGGGAAGCGCTCGCTCCCTTGACTCGCAGGGGAACTTCAATTCTCTTGTCGCGGTGCGTAACGACTAAGGTGGCATTGCCGTCGGTCAGCGGCTTTAGCGTTTGTCCGGTGAGAGAGGCGACCTTGGGACCACTCAGGGTGAAGGAAGCTTCCGAAGTTACGTCGCGAGTGACATCATCGGCATATTTGGCGACGACCACTACCTTGTGGAAGTCTTTCTTTGTCTCCAAGTTCACTTGAGGAGGGTAGACGGACAGTTCGACGATAGGCTTCTTTGCTGCGGCTTGGCGCGTGAGGAGCTGTTTAGGCGTTAGGGAAGAAAGTGTGACTCCATCAGTCCAGTTAGCTCCGGTTTTGATCCAGCGATTCAGTATTTCCTTTTCGGCTGAAGTGAGGTGGGGTGATTTAGGTGGCATCACGTCTTCGTCTGCGTCCGGTAGGTTGATTCGCTCAACGAGAAGACTTTTGGATGTATCACCTAAAACAATAGCAGCACCGGATTCTCCCTCTTTCATGGCGTTGGCGATGGAATCGAGTCGTAATTCGCCCTTCTGTTTCTCAGGACCATGACAACGAATGCAGGAAACTTCCAGAATGCCGCGGACTTCCTTGTGGAAATCGGGTGCGACCGGTAGGGGAGGAGAAGGCGGAGCTACAACCACGGGAGGTTCGGGCGTAGGTGTCGGAGGTGCAACTGGCTTCGGTTGTTCTTTCGCTGGGGATGGCTTGGCGGCGGGGGCCACGTCGGCTGGAGGTTTAGGTTTTTCAGAGACATCGGTTGCCGACGGCTTGGATTCCGGTTTAGGCGCAACCACTGCTTTGGTGGCGTCTTCGGCGTGCAGTTGACCTGCGAGGAAGAGAAGAGCGAAAACAGCGTGCTTCATAAAA
>JACNJI010000075.1 GCA_014382645.1 Verrucomicrobiota bacterium
CACCGCCCGATACGCTCACTTCCAGTCGTGTGTTTAACTGGCCGCGGGCCTTGTCGTCGGATGCGGCTTCCTCCAGCTTTTGGAGAATCGCGTCGAAAAACTCGCCAGCCGCCTTACGGGAAAAAGTGAGGGCCACGATACTTTCCGGTTTCTCCCCTGCCTGCAGCAAGCCGAGGTAACGATCCGTCAATTGAAATGTTTTGCCGCTGCCCGCGGAAGCCGTGATCAACTCGCGTCTGGGGCCCCGACCACTCATCACGCCCCCTCCCCTTCTTCGCCGAGCGGGATCGTGGCCAAAGTCGAGTCGTGGAAGAAAAGATCCTTGAAGTCATCGTATGTGACTTTTCTCCGTGGGGTGCAGGAAAGCCCCGACTGCAGGTCCGCGATCACGCCCTTGGCGCAGGCCATGGCGCTCGCCATCAACTCCTCGTCCAGTTCCTCCCAAACCGTGACGCCGACGGTTTCGGACGACAAATTAAAATACCCCACCGTCACCTCCTTGTCCGCTAACCCAAGGTCGTCCTCGTCCTGTGCCCACCATCGGTACAGGGGCAGTTGCAGTCCCGTCCAGCGCTTCTCCAGAGGTTTTCCCCTCTTGTCCAGTCCCATGAACCTGGCGTACTCGGGAAACTGCTCGGGTTCGCGACCGGCGGAACCCCAATGGGCCTCGGCAGGCGAGTTCAAGGAAGTCTTGTAGTCCAGCACGCGAATGGAGCCATCGGCTTCATGCATGTCCACCCGATCCACCTTGCCACCCACGAAAATGCCATCTAGTTCCTTGCTAAACAGATCCTCCGCTCGAATGGGAATCCAGCCCGCCCGGCGTTCCTTGGCCTGCTGATCGGCCGCCTGCGAAAGTCGAAGCCATGCGGATTCCTTCTGCTGCAAAAGGGGCAACCCGGGATTGACCCCATAGCTTTTGGCGAAGACCTGGTTCAAGGCGCCCTTCAGAAAACTGCGGATAAGATCGGCGTCGTCGGATTGCCTCACCTCCTCGTCGCGGCCTAAAACTTCAAGCACGTTGTGCACCAGAGAACCGAAATCCATGCTGTCGCCCTCGCTCTTTAGAGGGTCGAATGAATCCATCTCCAGAAACCGCTTGAGATGAAAACGGTACGGGCAATCAAGGAAACTCGAAAATGCCGTCACCGAAATCTTCTCGGGACGCACGACGGGCCCGGGGTCCAGCCTCCAGGCGAAGCGCCAAGCCGGGCTTTCCTCCTCGTTGGCGGGTTCGGCGAATAGCTTTTTCACCCGAGAGGGCAAGGCGTCCTCATCACTTTCGTCGCAGAGAAAAAGCAAGCGCGAAGGTTTCAGCGGATCGCCACCGGAGCGCCATTTGCCGAGCAGGAAATCCACTCGTCCCCCACCCTCTCTCGAGGCCACGATCCACTGCAGCAAGTAGGCGTCGCGGGCGAAACGCACATCACTCGTCCACAGTCCCAGTTCTCTTCGCAAGTTCTCGGGCAGGAAGGTATCGCCGGGCACGGTCTCGGGCACGCAACCCTCGTTGAACCCCACCAAGATCAACCGGGGGGCATCCTCCCATGGCAACTCGAGCCAGCCCTGCATGGGCAAGGAACCGGGTTCAACATCGCGGGAAATCCGCTCCCCTCGCAACAGTTCCAGAAGGAGGGAAAAAGTCTCTTCGCCCGTCCGTTCGCCCAAGGAATCCAACTCATCCAAGCTTTCCATAAACGGCTTCGACAAGGAAATGAAGGAGGCATCCGCGAGGTTATCCTCGCGGAACTCGCGCTTGGCCGTGGCCTCCAGCAAAAAGCCTCGCAACGTTTCGGCAAAGCTCGGGCCCTTCAACTTTTCCGCCAGCTCGGAAAGCCTCCGCAACACCTCGCGCAACTCGTCCCTCGCCAGATTCATCGCATCCGCCAAGGTAACTGGTATTCGCTTACTACCAAGCTCATCCAAGCCGCAAAGCAATTCTCGGGCATCCATTCCCACGCCCTCGCTTTCGAGCCAGCTGCGCGTATCGGGAAACCGCAATACGATGGCAGCCTGCCGAAAGGAGGAATCGACCACCAACCCGGCCAAAGCGGCCAGCAAGGCGTAAAAGGGAGACCCGGTTGCGGAATCCCCCTCGGGATCGGACAACGCAAAAGGAAGCTCGCTCTCCTCGGCCGCCCGTTGCAGGTAGGGCTTGGCCTCCGCATCCACTACGCCCAGCGACACCCGCCCGCCGGGTTCGTTCCCGTAAGGCGCCAAGACCTGCATCACCGCCTTGGCTTGGGAACGCTCGTCCCGCAGAAGGTGCAATCGGTCGTCCGTCACGGGTCCGGGACGCTTCTCCCAAGCCGACCGCAAGGGTCTCCCCCACTCATCAAAAAGATCTCCCGGAGCCTCCCCCTCGGGCCCGAAGGAAAGGACCTCCACCGGCACTCCCATGGCGACCACTTTCTCCAAGGCGATTCTCCCCAGCTCAGGAAAACCCGGAACACCCGGCAATAGCACTCTCTTCACCTCGGGCGGCAACTCAGGGTTATTGGCCGCCTCCCGGTTGGCGTCGAGAGGATCGCACAGGCCGGCGGCGCTCAGGGATTCTCGATAACGCCGCTCGAGCCTCGCCAAATCCTGCCAGCGATCACCCTCCCCCCACTGCAGGGCGAGACCTCCGCTTGCCACCGAACCGCAATCGAAATCACCCTCGGAAAGCGACTTGCGCAACCCGTGCAAAGCCTTCCCCACGGCACGCCCCCAAGCCGCATCGGGATTGTCGGGAGCCTTCGGGAACAAGGCCAAGTAATCATCGGTATCTATCCCCGACAGCACCTCCGACCAATGCAGCAGGCAAGCCAAGTCCGAAGCTACGGGAATCTCCCCCGGAATAGGTCGAAACAGAAAGGCCGGCGTCACGAAACGAGGTGGCAACACTCCCTGCCCGCGTTCGGCTGCCCGGCGAGCCAAGGCCAGCGTCAAGCGGCGCCCCGCACCCTTCGTCTGGCCCAGTACCAGAAGGTCCCCGAGGTCGAGCGGGCCCTTGCCCTCCCAGCCCTCGCACAAGAAATCCGCAACCGCCTCCGGGGCGGACCGGTTCCATGCCGACAACCTATGCGTTTTTCCCTCCATTCTCGTAACTCATTCCATATCGAGGAACAAGCCCGAAACCCGCAACCTTTTTTCCCCGCAAGCGACTAAAAGTTACTTATTGTTGTTCTTTCTATTAATCGTGAGGGGCTGGAATGCTCATCGGCAGTTGTTACACGCCGAGCACGCATGATTTCCGTTAATTTACTTCGCGGTACCGCCGGATTGCCGCGTCGGGGCTTTGCCCCTCCTCGCAATGACAACACAGGAGCTTGGGGCGGGGGCTTCGCTTGCTTGGCTTTGCCCTGTCATTGCGAGGAAGGTATCGAAGAAAACTGACGTGGCAATCCAGTCTGATGCGTTATGCGGGATGCCGGGGCGATGCGGTGGTTGACTGCGCGACCGCTGGATCGCCGCGTCGGGGCATTGCCCCTCCTCGC
>JACNJI010000074.1 GCA_014382645.1 Verrucomicrobiota bacterium
GTCTAACGCGGGGCGGGGGGGGTAAGAGGCAAGCACGGCCTGAATCCTGAGTTGGGAGTGGGCGCGGGGGGGGGCACGGGTAGGGGAGGGAGAGGCAAGACCCTCTCACTTGCCGGTCGAGCTGGACAGGGCCCGTCGATGCACCGGCCCCAGGAGATTTTCAACCGCCTGTTCAAGCCCTACGCAGGGAAAGGGATCGAGCAAGTTCGCGCCGATCTCAAACGAGAGGCGAGTGTGCTCGATCTGATGCTTGACGACTCAAAGAGGCTTCATCGTAGACTTGGAAAAGAAGATCAAGCCAAGGTGGACGAGTATCTCGACTCCATACGCGCCTTGGAAAAGCGTGTCGAACGGACCAGTCAGTGGACGCACCAGCCCTTGCCGAACGTCGATACCAAGGGGCTGAACCTTGAGGTTTCCCACAAAGACCCCGAGCAATATACCCGATGCATGTATGACTTGCTTTATCTCGCGTTCCAAACGGATTTCACCCGTTTCGCCACCCTCATGCTTGAAAGCGAGCATTCCAGTGGCAGCGAGTTGTGGAACTACGCCAACTACGTGCTCGGATACAAAGGGGCCACCCACGATATCGCCCACAAGCGACCGACCGAATCAGGGCAGTGGGATAACTGGCGGGCCAAGCAGCATGCCTACTTCCTGAAGCGCTTGCGAAATACTCCCGAAGGCGACAGCAACATGCTGGACCAGACGGTGGTCGTCTGGGGGTCGGCTCATCCGCATGCCTCTCACAGTACGAAGAACTATCCCATTCAAGTGGCGGGTGGAAAAGCCCTTGGGTTCAAGCACGGAAACCTGCACTCGTTCGAGGGAGAGAAAAAGGTGCCGTTGGCAAACCTCTTCGTTTCGATGCTTCATGCAGTGAACGCGCCGGTAAAGTCTTTTGCCGACAGCACCGGAATGATGACCGAGTTGATGGCCTAGGTATGATCGTTCTTCGCGCCAACACTACACTTTCGCATGGGCCTGTTTTCGGCGAAACTCCTTTGACTAATTACCGTATCACATGATGAAAAATCCTCACTGTTTTCTTTTCGCCTTCTTGTTCTTCACTTTGATGCTCGGGCAGAACCTTTTTGCCGTCGATGCCTTGAAGGCGCACGGCATTTTTCGGAGCAACATGGTCTTGCAGCGCGACAAGCCAATCACCATCTGGGGGTGGGCTCCGGTTGGAACCGAGGTCGAGGTTTCGTTCGGCAAACGATCCGCCAAAGCCAAGGCAGCGGGAGAGAAGGGTAGGTGGCAAGTGACCTTCGATTCCCAACCCGCCAATTCCAAGGGACAGGAACTGGTGGTGAAGGCGGGCAAGGAAGTCATCCGAATGGAAAATATCCTGATCGGCGATCTTTGGGTGATGAATGGTCAAAGCAACATGGCCTTCGCTTTGAAAGCCGTTTACCAAAACACCTTTGAGTCGGCCCAGGCTCACCTGCCTTTGATGCGTCACGTCCGGATCAACTCTTATGCGGAATCCGAACACATCGAAATCGATCTGGAAGAGAAGGATCTGAACGGCAACGATCCGGACAAGAATTGGAAAGTGGTCACCCCCGAGGTCGCTTTGGATATGGGGGCGATCGGATACGTCTTCGGATCCCGGCTCCAGCGCGTATTGCAAATACCCATCGGCATTATTGACAACTCCCGCGGCGGCGCTTCCATGGAGAGCCTGGTTCCTCGTCATAAGTTCAAGGAGCACCCGATGGCGGCCGAATACCTTGCGTGGGTGGAGAAGCATCACGCCGAGTTCGACTGGGATGCGGCGCTTAAGAAGCCGGTCGAGAAATGGGAGAAAACTGTAGCCGACCAGCGCAAGAAGGGCGTCGCCGAGGACAAACTGCCGCCCAAACCGACCCGTGAGAACTTGCGTTCTTGGAATGTGCCCGGGCGCAGCCCCAGTGATGCGGCGTCCTGCTACAACGGCATGTTCGGCGTTTTCAAAGGCCTCAACATCAAGGGAGTGGCCTTTCACCAGGGATTCAACAACGCCATGATGAACACCAGTTGCAAGCCCAAGTTCTACCGCATCCTGATGAAACTGATGGTGGATGGTTGGCGAGAGGATTTCAATGATCCGCAATTGCCCGTGGCCATCATCGGACTGTGCGCCGGGGGCAACGCTCAGACGCGCCTTAATTTCGAGGAGTTGGGTTTTTCCACCGCGGCATACATCCGAGAATCTCAACGATTGGGTCTGGCCGACGTCAAGGAGGTCGCGAACACGGCTTTCATTCCCTCCTATGACCAGAAAATTCCCCAGTTGCATACCAAGAAAAAGAAGGAACTTGGAATTCGCTCCTCCCGTTGGGCATTGAAGACGATTTACGGGATGGAGGACATCGTCTGGGACACGGCCAATCTTCTCTCGGCGACCCCAAAAGACGGCAAGATCCTGCTCACCTTCGACAAGCCCGTCTTGCCCGATGACTTCGGTTCCGAACTCGAAGGGTTTTCAATTGCCGACAAGTCGGGCGTTCACTACCTCGCCCATGCGGTACTTGTTCAGGTCAGGGACAAGAAAGAGCGAAACAAACAGATCCTGGTTTCCTCTCCCTTGGTCAAGGAGCCGGTTTCCGTCCGATATGCCTGGGCTCGGGCCCCCATGGGCAACCTTAAAGTGGATGGGATTCCCTGGCAGCCCTTGCACAGTTTTCGCACCGACGCCATCGACTTTACCCCAGAGGTGACTCATCAGGATCCGGATGGAAAGGCCAAGAACTCCGAGGCGATCAAGTCGCTTAAAGCCCAAGCGGCCGAGGCCCTGAAGGCTAGAAACGAACAAGATGGGTAAAGAATGAAACGGTTCCTTCATCCCTGTTCGTTCCTGTTTTGGTTCGCCTCCGCGGGCCTCGCTTTTGCCGAAGAGAAGCTCGTCGTTCCCGTTCAGGTGGAAGACCTCATGGCTAACTACTGTTTCGATTGCCATGATGAAGACACGCAAAAAGGAGATATCCGGTTGGATAACCTGTCCGAACTAAAGCTTCCGAATAGGCTGGATCTGCTTAACCGGATGCAGGAGCAGGCCTTCTTCAGGCACATGCCTCCGAAAAAGAAAAAGGCCCAACCAAGCGAAGAGGAGCGCCAGCGTCTGGTGGACTGGATGTCGGGAGAACTGGGCAAGCACTATGCCTCCACGCTGGAGGGGAAGTTGCGCAAGCCCGAGTACGGAAACTACGTCGATCACGACAAGTTGTTCTCCGGGGAGTTCAAGGACTTGCCTGGTTTTACATATGACAGACGCTGGTTGATCAGCGAATACATCTTCAACGACAAGTTTGATCGAATGTTAAAAGGGCAGGCAACGGGATACCATCGCGGCAAGAGAGTTCCGGTTTTCGGCAGCAGGCGGTTTCACCATTTCACCCCCACGAATCCATTTCTGTTACCCACCCGTTCCGGGGTCCGTTACTACGCCAACACGGACCTGACCGGCGGTCATTTGTCGACGATGCTGAC
>JACNJI010000073.1 GCA_014382645.1 Verrucomicrobiota bacterium
CTCAGATCGTCCCAATTCGATTTCCCCTTAAGGTGACTATCGATCAGAGCGTATAATTCGCGATCCGAAGAAAACGAATCTCTGTCCATTGCCTGAATTCGGTGGCCGGAGTGAGAAGAACCGATTGTTATTTCCAAAGTGAAAATCCCAGGACTTCTCGTTTCAAAAATCAATTTTTCATCTTCCAGTAAAAGACCGGCGCATGCGTTTTTTTCTATCGGTTCCTTTCTTTCGCGAAATCGACCTTCGGAGAGATAACGGAATCCGTATATCGAAAGTTTCCCCACCTCTCCGATGGAAAAATCGACGTCTACTTCGGAGTCGTCTGCAAAATCGACCTGAAGATTGAATTTCGCTTCAACGGGCAGATAATCCTGCTTGAGCAAGTACCGTCCGCCCATTTTTAAATCGAAGGAACGTCCGGGAGAATTCGGCGAGGGAGGAAACGGAGCTTCGACCAACCATTTGGGGAAAACGTAGACTCGATGCAGTCCGGTAAAGTAGGAGTGAGAATTGCTTGCGGGGTAACTAACCCAAGAATGATCTGGGGGTGTCATTGTCTATTAAAAAATAAAATGAAGTATCTCGGTTTTATCAACAACATTGCAATGAATCGAAAAATTCGATCGTCGGTTCCTCCTCGTCAATCCCAAATCGCCCACTCCCCCACGAAGTCCTGCTGCTCTCCCGTTTCCGGAGAAGGGTGATCACGCAGGCGCTCTTCGTGGAGACGGGCCTTGCGGATGATCTCAAGGGCTTCCTCCCCGTCCGCGGCGATTCCGCGCTTCAGCAGCCAGCATCCCGCCGCGGTACCGGTTCTTCCGTGCCCTCCGAGACAATGCACGTAGACGAGCCTGCCCTCGTCCACTCCCTTCCGAATCCTCTTCAGGATAGAACGCATGTGCTCGGGCGACTCGGGAACCCTGACGTCCTCGACGTAGAATTGCTCGCGATCGGTTTCGATGTTCCTCTCCTCCCCCCGCCTGCAGGGCGATGTCGCTAGCAGAGTCATTGACGTAGTTGCCATCTTCGATCGCGAGAGAGATGCCGGGTGTCGTCCCTTTGGCATATTCCTCGTCGAGTTGTTCCGCGATGGACTTGGCGGTGGCATCTTCGGCGAGGGGGACGTTGAAAATCGATCTCCCCTCGGGCCTTAGCTTTTCGGTGTATTTCGCGAGTGCGTGCCCCATCCCGGCGAAACTCGTTTCGGTCATGAAATTACGCCGGCGGAATTCGTTCGCCCCGGTGCTGTCGCCATTCCAACTGAGCCAGTAGTGTCGGATCTCAAAGGGCGGGGCGTAGGTGAAATCAATATCTCCGAGTTTCAGTTCTGCGTGCGAAGGGATACACTCGCCGATCTCGGTCGGAAGATACCAACGGCAGCCCCAGTCATGGAGCAGCCGGGCGACAGCGAAGTAGTGGGAATCGTCATTGGTCCCTGCAAGATAGACCGAGCGTCCGTCCCGCCGGACCACGATGGCATCCGCCCGGATCAAGGGGTCCGGTTTAGCCACTTTATTGAGCTCCAGTTGCAGTTTGGGATCGGCCGCCAATGCCGCCGCGCCCACAAAGAGGTTCGGCCCAGCGCCCGCCACTGCCGCTAGTTCTACTTTGGCCCCCGTCATCAATTCGATGTAATGCACGAGGTCTTCGCTCGCCCGTTTTTCCCATCGACCGGAATCGGCAGCGACGACGACGGTGGCCTCCGTCTTTGCGCCGGCAGCGATCACGAGGTCGGCGGCTCCTGCCAGCGGCGCTGACGCGAATAGCAAGAGAAGTAGAATCGGACAAATAGGAATTCGCATGTGGGGTGATTAAGGGCTCAATTCGGGTTTAGGAACGCGAAAACAGGCGATTTTGAGCAGGTGTAGAGTCCTGAGATGCAAAGCGTAAAGCCAGAAATCCACTAGCGGATCGGTTGCGAGAGCGTTGCCGACACCAGACCGGTGTCCCGGGAGAGGACTGCCTTGACACCCGCCGCTGGCGCTAGCGCAAACTTTGGGCGTTAGAGCCCGATGAGCTTCAAATCACCAGACAACAAACTACTGCACAGACTCCTCGGTTTCAAGAACCTCCGCATCACGGACCACCAATTGTGCCCCGGCAAGGGCGTGCTCAAGCTTCTAGTCAAGCCCTACAAAAACGGTGCGCAGTGCCCCCATTGCCAGCGCCGCTGCAAGGTGCTAAAGCGTAGCGCAAAGCAGGCCGCCCGCGACGCGAGAGTATGGCGCGATATCCCCGCCAGCGGCCTAGCTGTCACCCTCACCTACTGCCCGCGCGAGATCATCTTCCCGACCCACGGCCGCGACCAAGAAGACATCCTCTGGGCAGTCTCGCACAGCCGCAACACGCTGCGTTTCGACTTCAAAGTGATGCGGATGTGCAAAGTCATGACCCAGAAAGAAGCCGCCGCCCAGCTCGGCGTCCCCGCCTCGACCCTGTCCGACATGCTCCACCACAGCGTCGCCCGCTACCGTAGCGGCCACAAGCTACGGGGCCTAAAAAACCTAGGAATCGACGAGATATCCTACAAGAAAGGCCACCGCTACCTAACAGTCGTCTACGACCTCGACCGGAGCCACGTCGTGTGGGTCGGGGAGGGCAAAGGGCGCAAGACTATCGACCGCTTCTTCACCGAGGTGATGAGCAAGGGGCAGCGCTCGCGGGTGGAGGGAGCCTGCTGCGACATGAGCCGCACCTACATCGGCGCCATCGAAGACCACCTGCCAAACGCCTTACTCGTACTCGACCGCTTCCACGTCGTCAAAGCCCTCAACGAGGCCGTCGACGAGGTGCGCGAAGAAGTGTGGAGGGCCGCGTCAAAAGCCGAGAGCAAAGGGATCAAAGGCCTGGGCTTCATCATCCTGAAAAACAAGAAGAACCGCAGCCGTCGCGAGCACAAGATCGTGGCAGAGCTCGGGCGCAGCCACCGCCGGATAGCCCGCGCCTGCGAGCTCAAAGACGAGCTCGCCCACTTATGGGAATACCGCCAGCTTGGTAGCGCGCTGAAGTTCCTGAAGGGGTGGAAGAAGCGCGTGAAGCTCAGCAGGATCGAGCCGTTGAGGAAGTTCGCCCGCATTCGCCAAACGGGCCCGCGAGGACATTCTTTCCTTCTCCGAAGGGGACAAACCATTCTTCCTTTATATTCCGCTCACCTCGCCGCATTCGCCGGTCGTTCCCAACAAGCCGTTCCAAGGAAAGACGAGCATTGGCAGCTATGGCGACTTCGTGGTCGAGACCGACTGGGTGGTCGGCCAAGTGATGAAGGCGGTCGACGACGCGAAGATAAAGGACAAGACCCTTTTCTTGTTCGCGACCGACAACGGAGCCGCCCAATTCAGTCGCAAGACCAAGGGCGGGAAAACGCATCTTTCCTCCGGACCGTACCGCGGACGCAAAAGGGATAACTGGGAAGGGGGCCATCGCGTGCCCTTCCTTGC
>JACNJI010000072.1 GCA_014382645.1 Verrucomicrobiota bacterium
GGGCGGAGTGTGGGCGTGACCTCTGTAAGGGCATAGGGGGGCAGGGGCATGTTACACGGGAACAAAAACGTATCGGTATTGGGGGGACATGGGGTTGGAGTAATTAAAGGGGGGGGCGCCCGTGTCCCCCCCCTTGTTTGCCCGATCCCCGGATGGTTTTCCCCCCGCAATTGCCCCCGCCATAAAGAAGTAGCGGCGACAATCTGCTCCAATGGTCGCGCCCACCGTTTTTGTTGAGTCTGGGAGTGCGACCCATTTCTCCACAGCAAACGAGCATAATCTCGTCCTGCATTCCCCGAGCTTCAAGATCCCGAACAAACGCCGCCACAGCGTGATCAAAGCTTCGACCGACAGCTTGCATACCATCGCGGATGTTTAAGTTATTTCCATCAGCGTGCATATCCCAGACTCCGGCATAACCGGCGTGGATAGTAACGAATCCGCAACCAGCCTCACACAACCTGCGGGCCATGAGAAGCAACTTACCGATGGAACCGGCTTGGGCGTTGTAGTAACCGGATCGTCCACGAGAGACTTTGTTCCATCGTTTACCTCCGTGGAAATGTGATGTGTCGTAAGCGGCAACAACCCGTGAATCCTCTTGCGAAAGGTCTAGAGCTTTGGAAACTCCCCCTCCCAGCAGAACCTCGTACGCTTGAGTATGCAGATCATCGATAACCTTGAAATCAGCCTCCTCGTCCGCTCGTCTCTTCAATTGATCGAGTTTGACAAGAAGGGACTTTCGGCCATTCAAGAAACGCTCACGAGGAAGACTTAGCTTCATGTCTTCCTGAAGGTTGCCCTTCCCCCCGGGAACAAAGGGAGCGAAACTTGGCGGATGCGGACCTGTCGCCGCCGGATTCCCTCGAGCGGAAGGGCCCGGCACTCCCGGAGTCACGGACGTAGGGTAGAGAATGGCGTTGGTCGGAATCCCCGTACCCGGACGAGTCGTTCCCGCCACCCGGGCAAAATGGACACCTATGTTCGCACCCAACGACTCGGGGCCAACGATAGGCCGAATATTGTGCCCGCTATTATTTGTGCGAAAGGAACGAACCGTGACCAGTTTATGGGCCAACTTTGACAATTGCTCCATGGCTGAACCAAAATGAATCCCGGGGATGGAGGTTGGAATGACATCGGTAACGGTACGAATACCCTCGGGAGCATCGGGCTTTGGGTCAAAGGTCTCGAACTGACTAGGCCCTCCTTGCTGAAAAAGAAAGATGACGGATTTCCCGGTGAGCGGATTGCGTTTACCTGCGGAACCAACGGCCCCGAGCTTGGCCCCAAGAAGGGAAGCCAAGGATAAGCCGCCTAAACCCAAGCTTCCTATGCCGAGGAGCTTTCTTCGGCTCAGAGGATTGCTCTCATCGAAAACATTCAGCATGGTCTATCTAATTATGATCCCATTTCCTACCGAGACCAGATAAAACAAGGCTAGAAAAGGATAAAGTTTCTTCAGGACGCCCCGTTTGTCAGCGAACTCAAGAAAATAAAAGCTTCCCTAGCCGAAAGTAGGTTTCCACAGTTTCCAAGCTTGCCCAAAGATCCTGCTAACGGAACCATAAGGGCGATGATTACCAGACTGCACTTGCTTCTACTCCTGTCTTGCTCATGCGTTACGCTTCATGCCGACGGTCCAAAGGACAATATCCCCGAGAACGTTCGCCCGATCCCGCCTATTGGCATAGAGGTCACCACCGAAATCCGGACAAAGCTTGAAAAGGGCTTGACCCACCTCGAATCTGAACTCGAAAAAACGAGAAAATCGCTCACCAAGAAACCCGAGATGCTCCGACTGCTTCCTGACGCCGAGGTTTTCGCCAAAGCAGTCCGCTACACTTTGGAGGGAAAGCAGTTCTATAAAAAGCAAGAATTCGAAGAAGCTGAAAAACAGTTAGCTCAAGGTATGGACCGGGCGACCAGTCTTCGAGCGGGTCAAGCTCCGTGGACAAGGCAAAAGGGGTTGGTCGTCCGAGGTTATCGTTCTCGAATCGACGGTTCCGTTCAGCCGTACGGCCTCATAGTTCCAGAAAGCTACGATTTTTCGGGAAACCGCAAACATCGTCTCGACTTCTGGTTTCATGGTCGAGGGGAACGCCTAAGTGAGCTTTCATTCATAGCCCAGAGAAAGACTCAGCGAGGTCACGTCACTCCCCATGACGCTATAGTCCTACACCCTTACGGACGTTACTCCTGCGCCAATAAATTCGCGGGCGAAGTCGACCTTTTCGAAGCCCTCGAACATGCCCGGGCGGACTACAGGATAGACGAGGATCGGATTATTCCTAGAGGGTTCTCAATGGGCGGGGCAGCCTGTTGGCAGTTTGCCGTCCACTACGCTGACCTTTGGTGCGCTGCAGCTCCCGGGGCCGGATTTTCCGAAACCAGAGAATTTCTCGAATTTTTCCAAAATGAAATCCTAAAGCCAACCGATTACGAGAGAAAGCTTTGGCGACTGTACGATTGTACCGATTACGCCTTGAACCTCGTCCATTGTCCGACCGTTGCGTATAGTGGCGAGATGGATCGCCAAAAGCAGGCAGCCGACGTCATGGCCAGAGCTTTGGCCGAGGAGAATCTGGAGCTCGTTCATATCATCGGAAAAGGAATGGGACACCGTTATGACGAAGTGAGCAAGGAAGAGATCGAGCGTCGCATCACAGCCATAGCCGAACGAGGCCGAGAACGCATCCCGCGCAAAGTTTTCTTCACCACCCCGACCTTGCGCTACAACAAAATGCGATGGATCGAGATGGACGCCCTGTCCGAGCACTGGCAAAGAAGTGACCTTGTCGCCGAAATAAAAGGTGACCTAATCGAAGTTGCGCCAAAAGGGGTAAAAGCCTTCACTTTGAAATTTCTTTCGGGCGAATGCCCCCTCGCCTTTCCGCGAGTGTCCATCGATGATCAAAACATCGTAAAGCTTCCGCCTGTTCGAAGCGACCGTTCTTGGACAGCGCACTTCCGGAAGCTTAAAAAAAAATGGCTGGCAGTGGATTCGCCCCAAGTCGCCGGTCTTTCCAAAAAACACGGCATGCAGGGACCGATCGACGACGCTTTTCTCGACGCCTTTCTTTTCGTTCGGCCTACAGGCAAGGCCATCAATCCGATGGCAGGGGAATGGGTGGACGCAGAGCTCAAACGAGCCATTCACCATTGGAAGATTCAGTTTCGAGGGGACGCCCGCGTAAAGAACGACGTAGATTTGACTGCAGAGGACGTCAGTTCACACAATCTTGTACTATGGGGAGATATTCGAAGCAACTCCACCCTAGCAAAAATAGCCGACAAGCTACCGATCCGTTGGAATGAGAAGACAGTCCGTGTAGGCAAGCAAACCTACGAAGCGTCTCACCACGCGCCCATCCTAATCTATCCAAACCCCCTTAACCCTGATCGCTACGCCGTATTGAACAGCGGATTCAC
>JACNJI010000071.1 GCA_014382645.1 Verrucomicrobiota bacterium
GGGGGGGTCATGGGTGGTAGCCAGGAGCCGCAAAGGGGAGGGTGCGGCGCCGAGACGCTGCGGACTCCACCCGCCTTGATTACTCTCCGTCCTTAAAAATGAAGGCGGCGCCTTCGTCGGTTCCGGAACCGACCGGCTTGTTTGTTCGCAGGCGCTCGACCATAGCGAGTACATTTGGGGAGTCTGCGGCAAGACCGAGGTAATTGTTTACGGCAAAGGGGGCGTTGCTCGGGAGGTGCTCGAGGGCGAGAGGGGTGGCGATGAAACATCCTTCCGCATCCGGTTCCAGCAAGCCCATTGCCCGTAGCGCCGTGGTCAGCACGACAAAAGGTCGTTCTGCCATTTCGAGGGCTTCTTTCAGTTCGTTCCTTGCGATCGGACAGTCGCTCAATTTGTCGAATAGACCAAAGTGGCAGGTGGCGGCGACCAGCAACTCTGTTCCGTGCGTACCCCTGAAATGTTCAAAGATGGGCGTGGGGTCGGTGGATGGTTTCGGTAGTTCGTTCATGTCGAGTTTCCTTTTAGGCGAACAAGTTTGCCTAAGCACGGTCAAAACGTCTGATTAAAATTCGATTACATTCCATAGAAGAAATATTCATTAGTTTTTCTTGGCTTTGATCAGCATCGCTTTATTTTTGAATCTACAACTACTTTACATTCCATGAATTTAAATATCTACAACGGGGTCATTCCCGCCCTCATGACACCTTGTAACGCGGACCGTGAGCCGGATTTCGATGCGTTGGTTGCCAAAGGGCTTGAAATGATGGAGCTCGGCATGTCGGCGGTCGTCTACTGTGGTTCCATGGGGGACTGGCCTCTGCTTACTGACGCCCAGAGGCAAGAGGGTGTTTCCAAGCTTGTAGAGTCGGGCGTGCCCGTCGTCGTGGGTACGGGTGCCCAAAACCCAAAGCTTGCCGCCGCCCACGCCGCCCATGCCAAGGAGGTGGGAGCTGCGGGACTAATGGTTATTCCACGGGTACTTTCCAGGGGCAGTTCATCCGCTGCCCAGCGCCATCATTTTGCGGGAATCCTTGCTGCGGGAGAAGAGCTTCCCTCCATCATTTACAACAGTCCATATTACGGTTTCGAAACAAAGGCCGAACTCTTCTTCGACCTTCGAGCTGAATTTCCCCACCTTATTGGCTTCAAGGAATTCGGCGGCGCCGATTCATTGACCTACGCTGCCGAACACATTACCAGCGAAGACGATTCCTTGGCCTTGTTGGTCGGTGTGGACACTCAGGTCTTTCATGGTGTGGTCAATTGTGGGGCGGTTGGAGCCATTACGGGTATCGGTAATGTTTTGCCCGCTGAAGTCCTCCACTACTTCAGCCTATGCAAGGAAGCGGCCGCAGGTGACTTCGACGCTCGTTTCTTCGCCAAGGAACTGGAGCAGGCGTTGACCGTGTTGTCCACCTTCGACGAGGGACCCGATCTGGTGCTCTATTACAAGTACCTCCTCAGCCTGAAGGGGGATGCCGCCTACGAGCTTCACTTCAACGAAACGGATGCCCTCAGCCCAAGTCAACTAGGCTACGCCAAGGAACAACTCGAACTATTCACCTCTTGGTGGGATGCTTGGTCGGGCAAGGACGCACCGGAATAACCTTTTGTTTCCCCTCGGTTATTTTTTCCGACGAGTCAGAACACCCAAGCCATGCCGAGCTTGATGGTGTCACCGTTGCCGTGGTCTAGGATTCCTTGATGGTCTGCGAAATCATGCTTCCACTCTATCCGTGAGTGAATGGTGTCGTTGTGGTTGAAGTATAAGGCGGGCCCCGCGGAGAGGGTTCTCGATTCGTCGTCCTCGAAGTGGAAGTCGGTTTCCCAGAAGAGGGAGCCGTTTGACTGCTCGGTGACGAAGTTGTAGCCGAGGTCGAGAAAGGAATGTGACTCGAAGGGTTCGTCCCCGTAAAAAACCCATCCGTTCGTTCCAATGCCAAAGTAGAACTGAGAGGTCTCGAACTCGTAGCCAAGCCCGATGCCGTTTCCCCACTCGTTGTCGTAGATTTCGTATTCGTCGTCACCGGCAAGGGGAACAAGCAGCATGGGCTTGAAGGTCCAGGACCCGCTTCGCCCATCGAGGTTGAAGTATTTCTTAAGGGGTAGGGCCAAGGTCAGGTCTCCAATGCCTTCGTCCTTCTGGACTCGCTTGTTGCCCGTTGCATCGGGAATCTCCCGCTCCGCATGAATGACGTATGGTAGCTTGGCGGTTAGCCGAATGAATTTCTTCCAAGTGTAGACTCCCTCCAGATGAAACAGGTTTACCTCTTCGGAGAAACCTCTGTAGCGAGCAGAGCTGCCTAGGAGAAGATCCCTTTCTCTGCGGTGTTCGTAAAAGAACTGGTAGCCCCAACCACCCGACCAACGGGGCATCATGTTCATGATAGGTTCGTCCGCTTTGAGCAGGAGCCCGAAAACAACTGGGAACAGCGAACAAACTCCGAGTATGAAGCGCATCATACCTATCCTAATCGGAGGAAGTCTACTTTTTCAAGTGATGGATGACTTCTGTCGATGCGCCCGCGCCGAACCGATGGACGTCGAGATGGTCGTCATGGAGCTTGTATTCCTCGATTGCGACGAAGCCCGCATCGTCCACTCTTTCCAAAATATCTTTCTTGTCCAACCCAGTCTTTCCGTTCAGCGCAATCTTCACGAGCTGAGTCTTGACGTCCATTTCAATGCCTCTCTTGAACCTCTTCTTGTCGACGCCTTTCATCCTGCTCAAGTTCTTGCTCACGCCGATCCCGCAGGAAGGGCACACGAGCCCCTTAACATAGAGGATGGCTATGTTCGTGTGCGTGGACATAGCCTCTTTTGCGGCCTGTAACCTTACTTCAGGCGTGGCCTCCTTCTTATCCTTGTCATCGTCTGCAACGATGAGATTTGCCGAGAAAAATACTAGACCAAGTAACACAATGGCGTGAATGATTTTCATAGTTTAAGCCTTATGTCTTATGGCCCGGATGTCAAACCACGGTGCACAATATGAGAATCTTTGCCTTGAGAGCGATTGTTTAGTTCTTGGCCAAATTGTGAATGGTATTGTTTATGCGGTTGGAGATGGCTTTGCCTTCTCCGGTCTTTAGCTCGTAATTGATTTCCATACACAAAGTGGGCTTGATGTCCGGAACGTTGAGTTCCACGGTTTGGCCATCCGCAAGAAGTTTCGCGCTCTCCACTTTGAGCGGCTTTTCGTCGTAATGGCGTGAACCGTATCCTCCTGTTCGTTTTATGCTCCAAGTCTTCAGCTTGTAACTGGATGGACTTGTGGCGGTTTCTTTATCGAGCTTTTCGCTGAACTTTATTCGGAGAGTTCCCTTGGACGCCTCCAGAGTGGTGGGGAGACAAGTAGGTGCTCCTGTGTAGCGGATCCTATAGAAGCCGCCGTCACCGCGCTTGTTGCCTGCCCAGGCGAACAT